>NZ_CAWLMI010000086.1:0-15161 GCF_963862045.1 Aeromonas sp. 159
CCCCCCCCGATACAGAGCGCGGCCACGCCTCGCTGCAAACCCCGTTGCCGCAGCGCGGCGATCAGCGTCACCAGAATGCGTGCGCCACTCGCCCCCAGCGGATGACCAAGCGCACAGGCCCCACCATGCACATTAACCTTGTGATGAGGGATGCCGACCCCGCTCATGGTCAGCATGGTGACCATGGCGAAGGCCTCGTTGATCTCGAATAGATCCACCTCTTCCACCGACCATGCAAGACGCGCCAGCAAGCGTGAAATGGCGCCAATGGGCGCAGAGGTAAATTCGGCGGGCAATGCCGCGTGGCTCTGATAACCGACGATCCGTGCCAGCACTGGTACCTGCCAGGCTTGCGCCGTGGCGCCATCCATCAATATCAGCGCCGCCGCACCGTCCGAGATGGAGCTCGAATTGGCCGCCGTAATGGTGCCCTCCTTGCCAAATGCAGGCTTCAGGGTCGGGATCTTCTCCGGTCTGCCCTTGCCAGGCTGCTCGTCTTCGGCCAGCAACAAGCGATCACCGCGATAGACACTTGCCAGCTCGGATGCAAACGCGCCGGCTTGCTGCGCATCGCGCGCACGCTGCAACGACGCAAGAGCAAACTCATCCATGGCAGTGCGGGTCAAACCGGCCTGATCGGCGCTGCGCTGGGCATGTATCCCCATCAGCTGGCCATCATAGGCATCTTGCAAACCGTCGAGGAAGAGGTGGTCCAGCACCTTTTGATGCCCCATCCGAAAGCCGCTGCGGGCATTATCCAGCAGATAGGGGGCACGGCTCATACTCTCCATCCCCCCCGCGACCACTACCCTGTTGTCACCAAGGCGGATGGTATCCGCCGCCAGCATCACTGCTTTCATGCCGGATCCGCACACCTTGTTGACCGTGGTAGCAGGCACACTATCTGGCAACCCTGCTTTCAACAACGCCTGCCGGGCTGGCGCTTGCCCCACGCCCGCCGCCAGCACATTGCCCATAAACACTTCATCGACCTGCTCCGGACTCAGCCCGCTTTGCTGTAGTGCCACCTCAATGGCACAGGCTCCCAACTCAGGCGTAGTTACCTCTGCCAATGCCCCCTGAAACGCCCCCATCGGAGTCCGTTTTGCCGCCACAATTGCAATATCCATTTGCCTGCCTCTGTTTGTTACATGGCCATAACATAGGGGTTCTGACGCGATGGAACAAGAGTTGCAGTGCAGTTTACGTTTAGGTAAGGTGCAGACAGGATTTAGTTCGCCAAGAAGTCTGTATGAACAACAAGGATGAAGGACGGCGCTTCAGCATCAGTGAGCTGGCCCGGGAATTTGATATTACGACGCGCAGTATCCGTTTCTACGAGGATCAGGGGTTGCTCAATCCCGCCAGAGAGGGACAAACCCGCATTTACAGCAAGCAGGATCGGGTTCGCCTCAAGCTCACCCTGCGCGGCAAGCGGCTCGGGTTCAGCCTCGCCGAGATCCGCGAGCTGTTTGATCTCTATGATGCCGACAAGAGCAGCCGCACCCAGTTACAGACCATGCTGGGACTGGTTGAGGAAAAACGGGAGACACTGCAACAGCAGATGGAAGATATCAGGATGGTACTGCTGGAGCTGGATGCCGCCGAGCAGCGTTGCCAACAAGCCCTTAGCCAGCTGGGATAACCGCCTTGCTGGCTTATCAGGTAAGTCCCTTCAGCCTGCTCACAAGATGCCAGATAGCAAAAAGCCACTCCTGAGAGTGGCTTTTCTTCAACCTGACGGTTCGCTATTAAACGCGAACGAAGTCCAGGTGGATCAGCTTGTAACGTACCGGGTGACGCTGGATAGCTTTCACTTTTACGTTAACTTCTTCACCGTTGATAACCAGAGTCAGTACAGACTCATAGAATTCCGGCTTCTCTTGAGCCAGGATCATTTTCTTGTGGTCAACAGTGATGGACAGGGCTTCTTTGCCTGCACCGTAAACGATGGCAGGAACTTGGTCAGCTTGACGCAGGCGGCGGCTCGCACCTTTCCCCAGGTCAGAACGGACTTCAGCTTGGAATACGAAAGACATAGTATGTATCTCTTTTGGATGAATTTATGGTGCTAACTGCGACCGGTCAGCACCTCGCAAAACGAGCGCGAATACTACCACGGGCCAAATTCGGATACAAGGTACCGACTCTGCATTTAGCGCCCCTGCTCCAACCGGGCGAATTGCTGCTGACGCTGGGCCGGGCTCAGGGCATCAAACTTCGCCAGGGTCTCGGCGCGCGGGCAGTAGAGACCCTCCCCCGTTCTGACTCGAATGCTCTTGCCAAGCCGCTGCTGGTTCTCTGCCACCAGCGCCAGCAAATAGCTGTAGGTATCGGCTCCTCGGGCACTGGATAACTGGTTAGCAATGCGCCACAGGGTCTCCCCTGCGGCGACCTGATGACACACAGTTTGTGGACCGCCGGCCGCAGGAGCCGAGAGGGTAAGAATGGCGTCACTGCCTGCGGATAAGCTAGCCGTGTGGCTGGCGAGCGCCATATCGGCGCTCGCTACTCCCTCATATCCTTGGGCACCACTCATCCCCGCTGTGCGAAAGGTCACCCCCAGCTGAGCGAGCAGAGGTTCGCTCTCGTCGGGGTCGCTGGGCATATCAACACCACCGAACGCGTCTTGGGGTGTACGGAACTCGGCGATAAAGGGCGCGACAGGTTGCGCGTGATAAGCAGGGAATCCACTCCCCTGCTGCACGATTGCACCAGCCGCAACAGCCTGCCCGGGGACAACCCCGTAAGCCATCTCGTCGATGCGCCGCAGCCTTGCCAGATAGGTTTTGGAGAGCTGCGCCTCCCCCTCGAACAGATCGAAAGGGGGGACCAGCCGGGCGGGAAAGAGGATCTGCCAGCGACCGTGCTTCTGCTTTTGGGCCAGCGGCGGAAACTGATTGCCACGCCAAGCCGCAAACATCGCAGGCGGCGTGCGCGCCAGCGGGTAATATTCCGGGTTCAACTGCACCCAGGTTTGTTCCGCGATGGGTTGATAACCGCTGATCACCACCTGCGCCACACTCAACCAGATCCCCAGCATCCTTGCCTCCCTGATTTGCGGTTTGAAAGGGCTACCTGACCGACAACCCCTTCTCATCACCCGCTATCATGCTGTTAAAACAGTTAGATAGCAGCTTAGCACTGAGCGATGGCGTTAAGCACCCGTTTATCGGAGACCGGATAAGGGGTCCCCAGATTCTGGGCAAAGAACGACACTCGCAGCTCCTCGATCATCCAGCGGATATTGACCACCTCGGTGGGAATAAGCTGGGATTTGGGGATCTTGGCCAGCAGCGCCTTGTACTCCGACTCCACGCTGTGCACTTTGAGCATGTAGACCCGATCCCGGTTGGGATCGATGGCGAGCTTCTCTAAGCGACGCTCGATGGCGCGCAGATAGCGCAGCAAATCAGGCAACCGCTGCCAGCCGGTCTCGGTGACAAAACCTTTGTGAATAAGGTTGCCGAGCTGCTGCTGGATATCCGACATGGCAAAGGCGGTATCGAGCTGCATTTTGCCCTTGAGCCGTTTCTTGATCTCATGGGACAGCGTCAGTACGGCCTCCACCTGCTTGGCTACCTCCACCACCGCATCGTTGAGCTCGGCACGGACAAACTCCTTGAGCGCCTCGAAACCGACCTCGTCCCAGGCCAGCCCGCCATGTTGCTCGATCAGCTTGTCGCAGCCGCAGGCGATGCAGTCGTCAATCAGCTCCGCCACCTTGCCAAACGGGTTGAAATAGAGCCCGAGCTTGGCCTTGTTGGGCAGCTTCTCCTGCAGATACTTGATGGGTGATGGCACGTTGAGCAGCACCAGCCGGCGCTGGCCCGCCCACATCAGCTGCTGCTGCACCACCGGACTCTCCACCAGCTGGATGGCGACCGAATCTTTCTCGTCTACCAACGCCGGATAGGCCTTCACTTCGAAGCCGCCACGCTTTTGGCTGTACTCTTGGGGCAACTCGCCAAAGCTCCACAGGGTGAGGCCGGACTGCTCGATGTCATCATCCGCCACTTGTGACAGGGTCTCCTGTACCTTGCCACGCAGCGACTCTTTCAAGGCTTCCAGATCTTTCCCTTCCGCCACCTTCTTGTGTTTGTCGTCCACCACCCGGAAGGTGAGTTTCAGGTGATCGGGCACCGCAGCCCAGTCCCAGGATTCACGAGGTACGGTGACGCCGGTCATGCGGCGCAGTTGGCGCTCCATCTCGTCCAGCAGCGGTCCCTGCTCGGGGTTAATGCTGGCAAGCAGCGCATCGGCATAGTTGGGCGCCGGTACGAAGTTCTTGCGCATCGGCTTGGGCATCGACTTGATAAGGGCCACCAACAGCTCGTGGCGCAGCCCGGGGATCAGCCACTCGAACCCCTTCACCTCCACCTGATTCAGGAGCGGCAGCGGGATATGCAGGGTCACGCCATCGGCGGCCTCTCCCGGCTCGAACTGATAGGTCAGCTTGAGCTTGAGGCGCCCCTGCTGCCAGAAGTTGGGGTAGTCGAGATCGCTGATGTGGGCCGCGTCCCCCTTCATCAGCATCTCTTTCTCGAAGTTGAGCAGCTCGGGATCCCGCTTTTGCGCCTCTTTCCACCACTTGTCGAAGTGACGGGCGGAAATCACCTCCTCCGGCAAACGGGCATCGTAGAATCGGAACAGATCCTCATCATCCACCAGGATGTCGCGCCGACGGGATTTGTGCTCCAGCGTCTCCACCTCGGCCAGGAGCTTGCGATTGTCGCTGAAGAAACGGTGGCGGGTCTCGAAATCCCCCTCCACCAGGGCGCGGCGGATAAAGAGCTCGCGGCACAGCGCCGGATCGATACGGCTGAAGTTGATGGTGCGCTCGTTGACCAGGGTCAGGCCATAGAGGGTGACCTTCTCCTTGGCCATTACGGCGCCGTTTTTCTTCGACCAGTGAGGGTCGCTGTGGTGCAGCTTGATGAGGTGGCCTGCCAGCGGCTCCACCCACTCGGGCTCAATTTTGGCGTTGATACGGGCGTAGAGGCGCGAGGTTTCCACCAATTCTGCGGCCATCACCCACTTGGGCGGCTTCTTGAACAGACCCGAGGCCGGGAACAGGTGGAAGCGGCCGTTGCGGGCGCCGAGAAACTCCGGTTTTTCCAGATCCTTGTTGCCGATATGGCTCAAGAGGCCTGTCAAGAGCGCGCAGTGCACCGTCTTGAAATCTGCAGGTTCATGGTTGGCTTTAAAACCCAGCTCCTTGACCGTCTGACGCAGCTGGAAGTGAATGTCCTGCCATTCACGCACCCGCAGGTAGGAGAGAAACTCCTTCTGGCACATGCGGCGAAACGGGTTGCTGCCAAGGGCATCCTGCTGCTCTTTCAGGTAATTCCACAGATTGACGAAGGCGAGGAAGTCGGAATCCTTGTCCTCAAAGCGTCTGTGCTGCTCGTCGGCAGCCTGCTTCTTCTCCATGGGCCGCTCGCGGGGATCCTGAATGCTGAGGGCCGCGGTGATCACCATCACCTCGCTCAGGCAGCCAGTCTGCGCCGCGCTGATCACCATCTTCGCCAGACGCGGATCAAGGGGGATGCGCGAGAGCTGGCGACCGGTCTCGGTCAGCTGCAACTTGGCTTCGCGCTCGCCGGTGGCGGGCAGCTCGCGCACCGCCTCCAGCTCTTTCAAGAGAGTCAGGCCATCCTTGATATGGCGGGACTCTGGTGGCTCTACGAAGGGGAACGCCTCCATATTGCCAAGGCCGAGCGCCAGCATCTGCAGGATAACGGAGGCCAGGTTGGTGCGCAGGATCTCGGGGTCGGTGAAGGCAGGGCGGCTGTTAAAATCCTCCTCCGAGTAGAGGCGGATACAGATGCCGTCCGCCACCCGACCGCAACGCCCTTTACGCTGGTTGGCGCTGGCCTGGGAGACCGGCTCGATGGGCAGGCGCTGCACCTTGGTACGCCAGGAGTAGCGGCTGATGCGGGCTGTGCCCGGATCGATGACGTAGCGAATGCCCGGCACCGTCAGCGAGGTCTCCGCCACGTTGGTGGCGAGCACGATGCGTCGCCCAGCATGGGGCTGGAACACCTTATTCTGCTCGGCGTTGGAGAGACGGGCGTAGAGCGGCAACACCTCGGTATCGCGCAGATTGAGCTTGCGCAGGGCATCGGCAGTATCGCGGATCTCCCGCTCGCCGTTCATGAAGATAAGGATGTCCCCCAGCCCTTCGCGGGCCAGCTCTTCCACCGCGTCGAAGATCCCCTGCAGTTCATCGCGCTCTTCCAGCCCTTCGCTCTTGTCACTGCTTTTTTTATCAACAAACAGTGGGCGGTAGCGCACCTCCACCGGATAAGTGCGGCCGGAGACCTCGATCACCGGCGCCTTGTTGAAATGGCGGGAGAAACGTTGCGGGTCGATGGTGGCCGAGGTGATGATCACCTTGAGATCGGGGCGCTTGGGCAGCAGTTGCTTGAGATAGCCCAGAATGAAGTCGATATTGAGGCTGCGCTCGTGGGCCTCATCGATGATGATGGTGTCGTACTGGGTCAGCATCCGGTCGTTCTGGATCTCCGCCAGCAAAATACCGTCAGTCATCAGCTTGATGTGGGTCTGCTCGCTCACCTGATCGGTAAAGCGCACCTTGTAACCCACGTAGTGACCGAGTTCGGACTCCATCTCCTCGGCAATACGGGCCGCCACAGTGCGGGCCGCCAGACGGCGCGGCTGGGTGTGGCCGATGAAGCCCTTGACCCCACGCCCGAGCGCCAGACAGATCTTGGGGATCTGGGTGGTTTTGCCCGAGCCTGTTTCCCCTGCAATGATCACCACTTGATGTTCTTGAATGGCCTTGGCGATCTCAGCCTGCTTCTGGCTGACCGGCAGGTTGTCCGGATAGGTGACCTTGGGCACACCGGCCAGACGGGTTTGATAGCGCGCTTGCGCGGCATCCAGATCGGCAGCGATGGTCTCCAGCACGGCAGCCTGTTTGCCTTCAGGCAGCTTCTTGACCCCGTGCAGACGGCTGGAAAGGCGGCGAGCGTCGAGGTTCATGCAGGCAGAGAGACGGCGGCGCAGCGCCTCGATAGAGAGAGACAAGGTACGAATTCCTTAAATAGGTGCCCAGAGGGGCCATATCGATAAGCTGGGAGCGATCCTAAAGAGCGAGCGGGGGCGGTGCAAGCCTTAACGTAGCGTTATACATGGGAAGACTGAGAGATTGGCCGATCCTCAAACATGACAAAACAATCATTGTAAGATGGCATAACATGAATAAATCGCAGCATATGAAATAGCCAAGGCAAGCCGAAGCTTGCCTTGGGAGAGAGAAAAACAGGATTAACCGTGGGTGTGATGGACAAAACAGGTGGTGAGCTGGGCGTGAATGGCCTGCATGACATTGTGACGATTGATGACCCCGAGCAGACGCCCCTCCTCCACTACCGGATAGATTTTCGGCTTTTGCCCCATCATCATCTCCGCCAGGCTCAAAATGCTGGTATCTGGCCCCACCGACAACACCTCCTTGCGCATCACATCCTTGACCTGCGCCACCTGTTCGCAGTGATAGGCCTCTTTAAGCAGCACTGCGATGCAATCCTGCTCGGAGATCCAGCCAATCAGATGGCCCTGCCCATCCACCACCGGGCCACCGAGCTGATGACTGTTCAGAAATTTCTCGACCGCAGCTTGCACCATCATGTCGGCAGTGAAGGTGATGGGTCTGCTCTGCATATAATCCTTGGCTTTTAGCGATTCCATATCTGCTCCCCTACTGTAGTCCATCAAGCTGGCGTCTTGTGCGCCGGTACCGGCACCATGCTCGGCTTGTTCCAAGCATAGCTGGCTCGCGGCGGTATGAGTCAGCGGCCAGCCTCTCCCTCAATTGATGGCATGATCCGGCTCGCGATCCGGAATGGCTGCCATCATCATCTGCGGCAGGTGATCGGCCAGCACCGCTACCACAGCGGGATCGACCCGCCCCTGATCCGCCAGTTGCTGCATAAAGGTCAATGCGTCACGGGCAGGCAGGCCGCGCCGATAAGGTCTGTCCTGCACCATTGCCTGAAAAATATCAGCGACCCGCAGGATCCGCGCTTCAAGCGCCATGGCGGATGCCGGCAGGTGGAACGGATAGCCCTCCCCATCAGGCTCCTCATGGTGATAGGCCGCCCAACAGGCAATCTCCTCAAACCCTTCGATATGACGCAGGATCTGGTAAGTCTCGAAGCTGTGGGTATTGATGATGGCCCGCTCCTCTTTCGTCAGGCAGGCAGGCTTGTCGAGGATCTCGTCCGGCACCCTGAGCTTGCCCAAATCGTGCAGCAAACCGGCGATCTCCAGCATGTCACAATGGATGGCACTGACTCCCATCTGCTCGGCCAATGCCCGAGACAACCTGCTCACACCGAGTGAATGCGTCATCGTGAATGGACTTTTGGCGTCGACAATGCCGGAGAAGATCTGCGCCAGCGCTTTAAGCTCCCCGTTGAAGGTCAGGCAAGGCTCCCGCACCTGCAGCATCTCCAGCATGTAATCATTGATGGAGCGCGCTTCCAGCTGCAGCCAGAATGCCTCAGAGCGAGACGCCTTGAGGAAGGCATCCACCAGCTCGGGGGCAAAGAACTCGTCACGGAAATCCTGCAGGCGTGCGCGGATCTCGTTGGTATGCATCAACAATGAACCATCGCCATAGTAGGGCGCAGCCAACGCATCGCAGCGATCCACCAGAAAGATAAGGTTGGCCTGACGGGCTACATTGGGGTCCACATCGGCCATCTCGCGCAACAGGTGCCAGTGGGTATGGTGATAACGGATAGGCAGGGCCAGCGGGGCCAGCAAACGGAAATCCTTGAGCAGCTGATATCCCACCTCGCAGTGGCGCTGGGAGGACTCCCAATCGAACTCGCTGACCAGATGGTGATGGGTGATGGTCGAGGAGACACCGATATCATGCAGCACCCCCAGCTCGAACAGCAGACAGCGTTCGGCCTCACTCATCCCCAGCTCCCGGCTGCACTCGGCAGCCATAATCCCGACCCGTTTACCGTGGGCCACATCGCCAATGCCCACCAGATCCAGCGAGGCTGACAGGGCATACACCACCTGCCTTAGATCCACTTGCAACGAAAAGGGGGCTGCGCCCTGCGCTCTGTCCATGATCCGGGTCCCATGCGATGTTGTCGTATCAAACTGGCGCTGTTTTATGCCTCGCCTTCTATCAACTTAGTCAATAGCCGAGCTTTTTACCTTGTTTTTATAGGCATTTATGACCCTGGCACCTTGAAAAGACAAAGATCACGGCTGGATTTATTTGGCCACTCCCATTCAAGTCATATTTATCCGTTCAAAATATGCGATAAGGCTTTTTAAATCTCGCGATGAGATTGTGAACAGTTTTAAAAAATCATATCTGAGCGAAACAATCAACACCCTCACTTTACTTCATTATGACTTAATCAGAATTAAAGAGTGCTCGGTTTGCCAGTAAGAATTTTGAATAAAGGCACACCACAACGCCCATAACTGCCACCATCCCCAAATTAATTAACCGAACTGTGAACTCCATCACCCATTTATTCGCCTTATCGCCATCGATAGCGGTAGACACCTCACGCCTTCTGGATACAGCTTCCCATGCTCGCTCCAGCCCACCCGATAGCCTGCGACCGAAAGGTTGGAGAAAAAATATCGGATAACCAGCGGTTATATTCGCTATAAGGCGACAAGGATAAACGGGATTTATAGAGTGAAACTGTTGAAAGCTGATTTCCAAGCGGCGGTTAACTCGGGCTATTCAGGTCATATCACTCTTTGCAGGTCATAACGACAGCGATAAAGGGGAATGTGCCCATCTGGGTATTCCATCCCCTCCAACAGCCTGCACGGGATGATATTTCCACCGCGTGAAACGCACGCTGCTTTCATCGCCCATTTTGTGTACCAATTCACATCAGATTAGGAGTGGAGCCAATAATGGCCATTCAAATAAACAAAATAGCCATGAGCCTTGCCTTAATGGCCACCGCTGGTAGTGCCACAGCAGCCGCCAAGCCCAATATTCTTGCCATCATGGGCGATGACATCGGCTACTGGAACATCAGTGCCTACAACCAGGGGATGATGGGCTACCAGACCCCGAACCTGAACAGGATCGCCAATGAAGGGGCCCTCTTTACCGATCACTACAGATATCACTAAACAATCATCATATCCTGAGAGATAGATTGGTCTTATAGACTCGGTGAGCAAGACAGAAGTGCATAAGATATCGGGAGCAACCGCCCAATAAACCGCCACCTGCACGGCTCGCCCTTCGTTCTGCCTGCGCTATGGTTTACCATGCACACAATTGTGGTGCCTGGCACCGCCCACCCAGGCGCTAGCCGCCGTCATCGGATACCTCATCTCGAGCAACATGAGCAAAACAGCACACGCGGGCAACGAGCCAACATTCTACTTTCACGACTACGAAACCTTCGGCATCAGCCCCGCCAAGGACAGGCCATCGCAGTTTGCCGGTATTCGCACCGATGCGGATTTCAACATCATTGGCGAGCCGCTGGTCATCTACTGCAAGCCGCCGGCGGACTATCTGCCGGATCCGGAGGCGTGCCTGATTACCAGTATCACGCCGCAAAAGGCGATGAAGGATGGGCTGTGCGAGGCGGATTTCATTCGCCAGATCCACGAGCAGTTCGCCACGCCGAATACCTGTGTGCTGGGCTACAACAGCATCCGCTTCGATGATGAAGTGACCCGTTACACCCTCTATCGCAACTTCTATGACCCCTATGCCTACAGCTGGCAGAATGGCAACTCCCGCTGGGATATTCTCGACATGCTGCGGGCCTGCTATGCCCTGCGCCCGGAGGGGATCGAGTGGGCGTTTGACGATGAGGGCAAGCCGAGTTTCCGGCTGGAGAAGCTGACGGTCGCCAACGGCGTCGCCCACGCCAATGCTCATGATGCGCTCTCCGACGTGCTGGCCACCATCGAGATGGCCAAGCTGGTGAAAAAAGCCCAACCCAAGCTGTTTGGTTACCTCTTTGACCTTCGCAACAAGAACAAGGTGAAGGCGCTGATTGACGTGGTGACCATGAAGCCGCTGGTGCATGTCTCCGGCATGTTCTCTCCCTGGCAGGGTTGTGCAAGCTGGGTCTCGCCACTTGCCTGGCACCCCACCAACCAGAACGCGGTGATCATGGTGGATCTGACCCGTGACCCCACCCCGCTCATTGAACTCTCCAGTGAGGAGATCCGCGAGCGCCTCTATACCAAAAAAGAGGAGCTGGAGGATCTGGCGGGCATTCCGGTGAAACTGGTGCACATCAACAAGTGCCCGGTGCTGGCGCCGGCCGCCACCCTGACGGCGGAACGGGCCGACGAGCTCGGCATCAATCGGGAGCAGTGCCGCAAGAGCCTGGATCTGCTGCGCGCCCACCCCGAGGTGCGGGAAAAACTGGTGGAGGTGTTCCATCAGGAGTTCGCCGGCAGCAATGAGAGCGACCCCGATACCCAGCTCTACGCAGGATTCTTTGGCCATGGCGACAAGTCCACCATGGATCTGGTGCGTGCCACCCCCGCGGATCTGCTGGGTGAGCGGGAGTTCGCCTTTACCGACACCCGGCTGCCGGAGATGCTGTTCCGCTATCGCGCCCGCAACTGGCCGCACACCTTGAGCGAAGCGGAGCAGAAACGCTGGCGCCTGCACTGCAGCGACTACTTCAGCCGCCGTCTGCCGGACTATGTGCCCCGTCTCGAGGCGCTGGCCGAGCAGAACCAGAGTAACGAACGGAACTTTGCGATTCTAAAGAGTCTCTATCACTATCTGGAAGATTTATGAGTTGTGAGTAGTTTCACAATAAATCCTTCCCGCCCGTCCCCTTCTTCAGGTCATAATGACGAAGGGGATTTCCCCAAAAACCAATATCTTGCAACATCCTGAGCGGATGTCTCCCAAGCAAGAGATCTCTTTGGCCGAACGGAAGCCATTTGCTGATGCCTCGTCACCACGCACTGCTCGGATTACTGGCCCTGCTGCCGCTGGCAGCCAACGCCGCATACCGGTTCGATGTGCCGGACTATCTTGCTCGCCTGCCCGAGCAGACCTATCGCATCGTAGAACAGAACTTCAACACCCTTTATCAGCAGACTGATTTCACTCCCCTGATCACCAACAGCTACTTCAACGGCTCCCATCTCTACAAGTTTGTCGGGGTACCGCTGGCCATCAGCGCCCAGTCAGGTTTCCAGCTGGAGGTGTTTGGTCAGGTCTATAACCGCGCATCGCAAGCCTATATGCACCTGAGCGAGGACATGTCCCTCTATCGGGTGATGCGGGTCGATCTGATGGGGAACCCCAATGATCAGTTGGCCATCGGTTTTGGTCTGGGGGTGCCCATCACCCCGTTGTTGACCCTCAAGGCGATCGCCTCCGGCAGTGACATCCCGGGCTATGGCTCAGCCAAATACGCTGTCGGTTTTGAATGGCGTTACTGATAGCCGCTGGTTGAAACAATTCAGGCTCCGTAATGGAGCCTGAATTGTATGTGGTGATGTTGTGATCAGGCGTAGCGGATCACCCGCCCTTCGCCCCCTTGCAGGGTCACGGTTGTGCCGACTGCCTGCCCCTGCCAAAAATCGGTTCCCCCCTCCGGCAGCAGAAACTCCTGTGGTTGCCCCTCCCAGTTGAACAGGCAGAGCAGAGTGCCCCCCTCGGGCAGGCTTACTTCGCCGCAGGCAAAGTCCATCGACTCGAAACGGGCAGAAGGTGTCCGAGCCGCGCAGAGTGTCAACAACTTGCACAGTTGCACCGCCTGCTCCTCATCGAGATCTTGCAGTCGATCACCGGCCAGCATCATGCCGCCACTTGCCACCAGCGCTGCCAGATGGAAACTGTAATCCGCCTTGCTGGCCTGCTGGGTCGGCAGATCCCGCAGACAGATGCAGTCGGGATCGAGGGCCCAGAGCTTGTCATTCTGCCAGGCGCGGCAGAAGGCTTCGCGAGCGATCTGGCGATAGCGATGGCCATTGCGCTCCACGTCATCACTCACCCGCATGCCGTGCACCAGCCCAAGGCTTGGCCAGATAGGGGCGTTGCAACCGAGCAGGAAGGCCCCTTCACCTGCACCACGCAGGATGGCGGCCATGCCGCGCCGATAGGCCTCAACCCGGGTGGCTGCCGGATCGTGGAAACGACCACCGTGGAGGGCGCCCCAGAAGTTGGCATCGAGCTTGAAATAGCGGATGCCCCACTGCTCGCGCAGGGTACGGAACACCTGTTCAAGGTGCGCCTGCACCTCAGGGTGGGTGCCGTCCAGCACATACCAGGGGGTGCAGCGCCAGCCGCCATAGGTGACCCGCTCGGAGGGGAGCGGCAGACCGTCATCCCCCTTCACAAACCAGTCGGGGTGATCCTGAAACACCTGTGAACCGGGTTCGGCAATAAAAGGGGCGACCCAGAGAGCGGGCTCGCAGCCAGCCTGTTTGATCTCGGCAGCCAATGAAGCAACACCTTGCTCGAACTTGGCCGATGGAGTGAGCCAGTCACCCATTTTGGCCTGATAGCCGTCGTCGATCTGCACATAGCGCAGGGCCGGGAAACGCTCGGCACGCACCTGCAGATTTTCGCGAATGTCGGCGGCGCTCACCTCGGCGTAGTAGTGATACCAGGAGCACCATCCGCTCGGGCGCTCACTCACCTTGCCGATCAGCGAGCCGTGCTCGGCCTCGATCAGCCGTGCCAGCTCGGCCAGCAGATCCTCGCGCTCCGCCCCTTCGAGGCAGATCAGCGCCTCGCTCTGCCAATGCTCACCGGCCGCGAGTTCCCGCCCTTCGCAATTCATCAGGATCTGCAAGCGACCATCGGGATAGAGGCGAAACTCCCCGCCAAAACGGTGGCAGCTGGCAAAGGCGAGCAGCAGCCACCCCTTGCCATGCTCCACCAGCAACAGGTTGTGAATGGTGTGATAGTCCTTGTCATCAGTGATGCGATAGACGCTGGCATCGGGGCAACGACCGACATGTTGTGGTGATTGCCAACTGCCCATGGTCTGGGCCAGCATCTGGAATCCTTCGCCATAGATGGCGCTCTCCACCGGCAGGCCAAGCTTGCCATCAAACAGCACCCAGCGCTCAACCGGAGTGGCATCAGCGCCGGTGTTATCGAGTCGCACCCGACACAGAGGCCCGTCCCACTGACGGGTTTGCAGCAGGTGGGGTGGCAACGCATTATCGTTCGCCAGCTGGCGAACTCGGGACAAGAGGGATGTCATCACTACTCCTTGTAGTTCGAAAAGGGTTCTATCAGACAATTTTCAAAAATTGCCAATCAAATCAGCTTCAAATGAACTGATTTCAGTTGTTATTGTTTTAATGCCGCGACCCGGTCTCTCTGGTAAACTGCGATTTTTCTTCCCAGTCGATGAGGTTCACGTGATCGCGCAACGCGCCTTGCTGTACTTTCGTGACTTTATGGTCATCGTCGCCTGCCTGCTGGCAGGCAAATCCGTGGCAGCCATCCTGCCGTTTGCCTTTCCCGGCAGCATCATCGGCATGCTGCTGCTGTTCGTCCTGCTCTCCCTGCAACTGATCAAGCTGCACTGGGTCGAGCTGGGGGCAGGCTTGCTGCTGCGCCACATGGGCGTACTGTTCGTGCCGGTTGCGGTCGGACTGGTGGCCTGGCTTGAGCCCCTGCGCCAATCCTTCGGCGTCATCATGCTCTGCATCATGCTCGGGATCGTGCTGATCCTCGCCACCGTCGGTCGGCTCTACCAGAGGATGAACAAATGATCTTCTGGCTCGCTATTCCCCTGACCCTGGCGCTCTATTTCGCCACCCGCGCCCTCTATCGCCGCCTGCCCTGGCCCATCATCAACCCTGTGCTGGTGCCGACCGCGGTGATCATCGGCCTGCTGCTCTGGTTTGATCTGCCCCTTGAGCAGTACGAGCGCGGCAGCAGCCCCATTACCATGCTGCTGGAACCCGCAGTAGTGGCATTGGCACTGCCGCTCTATCAGCAGGCGCGCCAGATCCAGGCCAAACTCAAGCCCATCCTAATCTGTACCCTTGCCTCCGTCTTGATCTCGGTGTGCACAACCCTGCTGATCGGTCATTTTATGGGCACAGATCCGGCGCTGCTCGCCTCATTGGCGACCAAATCCATCACCACCCCGCTCGCCATGAGCGTCAGCCAGTCCATCGGC
>NZ_CAWLMI010000087.1:0-31806 GCF_963862045.1 Aeromonas sp. 159
CGAGCCTGTGCTGGCCGGTCAGGCGGTGCAGATCATGACCGGCGCCCCGCTGCCCCCCGGGGTAGATACTGTGGTGATGCGGGAAGAGACACATATTGAAGGTGAGTGGGTCACCGTCACCGCCCCGATCCAGGCGGGACAGAATGTGCGCCTCGCCGGCGAAGATCTCGCCAAGGGCGCGGTCGCCATCCCGGCCGGTACCTGGCTGAGTGCCCCCCAGCTGGGGCTGGCGGCATCACTCGGTCAGGCATCGCTCTGCGTGCGCACCCCGCTGAAAGTGGCGCTGTTCAGTACCGGCGACGAGGTGCAGGCGCCGGGCGAGCAGCTCGCCCCCGGTCATATCTTCGACAGCAATCGCTTCACCCTGATGGCCCTTATCCGTACCGCCGGTTGCGAGGTGATGGACCTTGGCATCATTCCCGATGACAAGACCATTCTGCGCCAGCAGCTGGAGCAGGCCGCCGCCAGCGCCGATCTGGTGTTGAGCTCGGGTGGGGTCTCGGTGGGCAACGCCGACTTTATCAAGCTGGTGCTGGCGGAGCTCGGCCAGATCGATTTCTGGCGCATCCAGATGCGGCCAGGCCGCCCGCTCGCCTTTGGCAAGCTGGGGCAGACCCCCTTCTTCGGCCTGCCGGGCAATCCGGTGGCGGCGATGATCTGCGTGCTGCAGTTTGTCGAGCCCGCCATCGCCCGCTTGCAAGGCAAGCGGTGGCAGCCGCTGCGCCTCTCGGCACTGGCAGACGAGAAGATGAAGAGCCGTCCGGGGCGCACCGAGTTTCTGCGCGGCATCTTCCATCAGGACCGTAACGGCCAGCTGCGGGTGCGCACCACAGGGCCACAGGGCTCCGGCATTCTCAGCTCCATGGCCGAGGCCAACTGCCTGATCGAAATCGTACCGGATCAACCCGGGATCGCCGTTGGCGAGCGGGTCTGGATCCACCCCCTGCAGGGACGACTGGCCTAAATCCCGACGGGGCGTCGGCCGGATGCACGGCGCCCCGTCCCCCACCTGACAGGAGGCAGACCGTGCGTCTTGATGCCCCCCTCTCCCGACTCGATCTGCTGGTCTATGGCCGCTACCGGATCGTCCATGGCCTGCGCATTGCGCTCGCCTTTATGCTCACCTTTCTGCTGACCCGCGAGCTGAAACTACCGGAGAGCACCTGGCCGCTGATCACGCTGGTGGTGGTGATGGGCCCCATCTCGTTTTGGGGCAATGTGCTCTCCCGCGCCCTGCAGCGGGTGGTGGGCACCATCTTCGGCGCCAGCTGCGGGATAGTGGCGCTCTATCTCGAGATCTACTCCCTGCCGCTCACCCTGATCTGGTGCGGCTGCATCATGTTCCTGTGCGGCTATCTGGCGCTCGGCAAGCGCCCCTATGTGGGACTGCTGATCGGCATCACCCTCGGCGTCACCATGGGGGCCCAGCCGGGTGATATCCATACCGCCCTCTGGCGCAGCGGTGACGTGGTGCTGGGCTCCCTGCTGGCGCTGCTCTTTTGCAGCATCTATCCCCAGCGGGCCTACAGCCACTGGCGCCTGCAGTTGCACCAGATCTTGCAGCAGTCGGGGCGGCTCTATCACACCCACCTCTCCCCCAATGTGCTGGAGCGCCCGCGCCTCAAGCACAATCTCTCCCAACTGCTGGCCCAAACCGGCAAACTGCGGGCCCTGCTGGCCCCTGCGGCCAAGGAGACGCGCCACAGTATCTCGCTGTTTGATGCGGTGCAGGTCACCATGCGCAACACCCTCTGTACTCTGGAGATGCTGGCCAACACCTACTGGAATGATAGGGAGAGCCACTTCCTGATGCAGAGCACCCGCGAACTGCACGCCTGCCATCTGGCCACCGAGGAGGCGATCAACCAGCTTGCCCTGATGATGCAAACCGGTGACGGGCGCGGGGCCGATGCCGCCATCGCCCGCCTGCACGAGGTGGCGACCCAGGTATCGCTCCCCCCCAATACCGAGGCCGCCATCAATGGTTACCTCTGGCTCAACGTCCAGCTGACCGAGCAGCTCACCCACCTACGCCGCCTGCTGGGACTGATCCTCACCCCGCCCCATCGCAAGCAGCCGGACTAGACCCAATGCAAAACGCCCCGCTGTTGCGGGGCGTTTTACTATCTGACTGGCCGCTTGGGCCGTTGATCAGTAACTCTTAACTGGCATTGGCCAGCGGCTGCTCGGTGGTGAGGTAGAGGGAGAAATCCTGAATACCCGCCTGCAGGGCGGCAAAACAGTCGGGGTCTATCGCAGTGCCCAGATTCTCCGCCATCATCTCCAACGCCTGCGGCACAGGGATGGCGCCGCGATAGGGGCGCTTGGCGGTGATGGCATCGAAGATGTCGGCTGTGGTGATGATGCGCGTCTCAAGGGTAATCTCGTTCCCCTTCAGCCCCTTGGGGTAGCCCTTGCCATCGAGCCGCTCATGGTGGGCGCCCGCCACTTGTGCCAGCTCCTCGAAGGCGCCGATACGGCTCAGGATCTCCTCGGTATAGGCGGCATGCATCTGCACCGCCGCCCACTCCTGCGCATCGAGTTTGCCCGGCTTGTCGAGAATGGCGTTGCTCACCCCGAGCTTGCCCACATCATGGAGCAAGGCGCCCCGCTTGAGCCAGCGTCGACGCGACTCGGACAACCCCATCTGGGTGGCAAGAATGTCGGTATAGAGCGCAACCCTGCCGCTGTGACCCGCGGTGTAGGGACTTTTGGAGTCCACCACCTGCCCGAAGGCCGCCGCGATTTCGTCCAGATAATCTTCATCCAGCGCTACCTCCCCTTGCCCGGCCGGGTGGACCAGCACCCACTCGGTCAGTCGGGGATCGGCCAGTCCTTGCCAGAACTCTTCGTCGGCCAGCGCTTCAAATTCCCGAACCAGTGCCGGATCAAACCAGCTGCCGCTGCGCTCGCGTAGCTCCTTGAGCGCCGCATCCGGGCCTGCTGCTGCGTGAAACACATCCACCACCTGACAGAGCAGGGCAATGCGGGAGAAGAGCGGGATCGCCTCGCCAGCCAGTTGCAGGGGCCGACCTTTGCCATTCCAGTGTTCATCAAGGGAGAGGATGCCATCAGCCACCTCGTCACTGAAACGGAGCTGGCGAGCGATATCCGCCCCCCGATGACAACGGGTCTGGATCAGTTCGTTGGCAATCTGGTCGCCGTTGCGAAAGATATGAAACAGGCTGCGAAAACGTCCCAGCAGATCCGCCTGCAAGCCGGTGTGGCCCAGCACGAAGTTGACTACCTCGGAGAGGGAGCCATCCACCAGTTTGAAATCGCGTTTGAAGTGAAGATCGTCGGTGAGATAGAGCTCGCAGATGCGGGCAGCATTGCTGCTGCACCCAAGATCCTTGAGCAGGAGCGTGTAGTAGAGATCATGGCGCAGCCGGGCATCCAGTCCCAGCCGCTCCCCCAGACGGGAACCTATCCAGCAGCAGCGAATGCAATGCCCTCTTGGTTGCCCCTCGGTCATATCGAGCGCATGACTGAGGGAACCAATCAACTCCGCCAACCGCAATCCATTCACCGTCATAGTCTACTCCCTTAGACATCATGGCGATTTTGCCAGCAGATTAGGTATACCCCATCTGAAGCTGGAACGATCTGGATTCAGTTGAATTTAGGCAGCAGCCTTGCCCTGATTAGCCCGCTCTTCCAGCTCTGCGCGGCTCAGGGTAGATACAAAGCGGCCATCGAAGTAGATATCCATCAGCTCGCCACGCTTCTCGCCACGCATCATGCTGCTGCGACCATCCAGATAGTGCACCTCCATCTGGGCGGTACTCTCGTCCGGGTAGCTGATCTCCACCTCGCGTACCCCTTGCGGCAGCATG
The DNA here is from genome assembly GCF_963862045.1 of Aeromonas sp. 159. Taxonomy (NCBI): domain Bacteria; kingdom Pseudomonadati; phylum Pseudomonadota; class Gammaproteobacteria; order Aeromonadales; family Aeromonadaceae; genus Aeromonas; species Aeromonas sp. 159. The sequence goes on from NZ_CAWLMI010000087.1 coordinate 3,837, forward strand.
GCCAGCGGCACCGTCTTGAGGGCCGAATCCAGGTGCTGGTTCACCTTGATCACCGGATTGGCCTTCATGTCCACCACAGCCGGAGATTTACCGGTGATGGGGTTCTTGCCAGACCAGAACTCGATGGTATTGAACACAAACAAGTCAGCGGTCGCGGCCAGACCGTAGACAGGGGAGAGCAGCATAAAGACCCCGGCACGAGCGTAGCGGTTATCCACCACGCTCAGGTTGCCCTTGGTGACCATGCCGGAAAGCCCCATCTGCCCCATACAGCCGCCCAGCCCCATGCTCGCGACCATAACCAGCAGGGCCATTGCCCGCCCCTTCTGTTGTAACGCCATCTTGTTCTGTTCCTGCTCTGAAATAAATGAGGCGGCAAGCCTAATCAAGGGGCCAGAAGAGGACAATTCACAATGGCGGGACGATACAGGAGGGGTTCAGATTGGGGCACTGACTGCTCAAATATGAGTCAATGCCTCGGCATGACAGGAAGTCAGGGGGTTCAGATGGCCAGATCAGAGACGGTGCTGGAGACGTTGTTCGCCTCCCGGCGGATGTCGCTCATCACCTCATTCACCTCGCCCACCTGCTGCTTGCCAAGCTCGGCGCTGCTGGCGACGTCAGACATCTCAGAGGTGACCTTGGCGGTCAGCTCCCGGTTGTTCTGTACCACCTTGGCAATCTCGTCGGTAGAGAGAGACGTGCGGGCCGCCAGCTGGCGAACCTCGTCGGCCACCACCGCAAACCCACGACCCTGATCCCCCGCCCGCGCCGCCTCAATGGCTGCGTTAAGGGCCAGCAGATTGGTCTGGTCGGCGATGCTGCTGATGGTGGAGACGATCGCCTCGATACTGCGCGACTGCTCGTTGAGCTGATTGATAAGACCGATGCTGTGAGTCAACTGGCTGGCAATCAGGCTGGAGGTATCGACCACCGAGGAGAGCAGACCCGCGCCGCGTTCGGCGCAGTTCAGGGTCTCCCGGGCCGCATCGTGGGCCAACATGGCCGCTTCCCGCACCGCATCGCTCTTGTTGATCCGCTCGGTGATGTCGCTGGCGAACTTGATCACCTTCACCACCTTGCGATGCTCATCAAGGATCGGGTTGTAGGTTGCCTCCAGCCACACCTTGCTACCGTGACTGTTCTGACGGCAGAAGAGGCCAGATTTGAACTGGCCGCGCCCAAGCTCTTCCCAGAAGTGGGGATTTTCCTGATAGAAGTGGTCATCGCAGAAGATGCGGTGGTGCTTGCCCTGCACCTGCGCCAGGGTATAGCCCATGGTATGGAGGAAATTGCCATTCGCAGCAATCACCTCCCCGCCGGGGGTGAACTCGATGACCGCCAGCGACCGATCCAGCGCCGTCACCACCGCCTGCTGGCTGAGCAGTTGCAGGTGGTGCTCGGTAATATCGGCCGCGATCTTGATCACCTTGGTCACCACGCCCCGCAACTTGACCGGAAAATAGGTCGCTTCCAGCCAGATCGCCTCACCCCGTTTGTTAAAGCGCTGGAATACCCCGGTACGGGAGCGCCCCTGCTTCAGGTCCGCCCAAAACTGCTGATAGTCGCTGCTCTGGGCATAGAGCTTGTCGCAAAAGATACGGTGATGCTGGCCGATAACCTCGGGCGCACTGAAGCCCACCACGTTGAGAAAGAGATCATTGGCGGCCAGCACAGTGCCATCCGGCGTAAAGGTGATGGTCGCCACGCTGCCGTGCACTGCGTCAAAAAATCCCTGCTGTTCCAGAAGTTGATCCTGGCACTGCTGCAACTCGGCTTTCAGTTTGCTATTGAACATCGAAACGTATCCTCCAGACTGGCACCCACCATGGCCAAACCACGCAGTGGATCAATAAGATAATGGTGGCGTGCTCCATCAGCATAGTTGGCAGCTTTGCCGCGATCCCATCTGACGCCATATTTATTGCTGTACATCAAATTAACCGACCAAGCGCCACTCATACAGAGCTGCAACCCTTATTCCACCGCCGGTTGCCACTCCAGATAGGCCGGATTGGCGACAAAGCCGATCCGCTCATAGAGAGGGCGCCCCTGCTCGCTGGCATGGAGCCACACCTTGCCCAGCTGACGCGCGCTGGCGAAGGCTGTAATGGCATCGAGCAGCGCCGTGGCGATCCCCTGCTGGCGCCATTGTGACCGCGTATACATATTGAGCAGATACCCCTCCATCCCCGCCAGATTGCCGGGATAGGGTGGCCGTTCAAACAATGCCAGCGTCCCTGCTGCCACGATCTGTTTGCAGCCCTCCTGCGTATCGGCCTCAGCCAGCCATGATAAAGCACTCTCTTCATTCATCGCCCGGGTGAAATAGTCAAGGGTGGCCTGCCACAAGGCCGGGTCTGCCTGCGGCGTCACCAGCTCACCGACCTCACAAAACAGCTCCATGCGCAGCGCCACCAGTGCGGGAATATCTGCGGCCCTTGCCTGACGAATGATCATTGGCTGCTCCTTTTCTCTCATGGGAAATTTCGCCGGCCGTCATTATGACAAAGAGCGCCTTGTGGCGCTCTTTGTCATTGGGAAAATCACTGATAAATCAATGGCTGCGACGTGTCAGCCAGTGATCCAGGCTCAGCACACCGCCGCCCCAGATGGTCAGGGTCAGCAGCATCCAGCCCCACAGCTGGTGATCGTAAAAGCCGCCCGCCCAGAGGGTCGGGTAGGAGATCACCGCCATGATATTGAAGCCAAACAGCAGCAAGGCGGCCGGGCGAGTAAAAAGCCCCGCCAGCAGGAAGAGCGGCAACAGCAGCTCGGTCGCCGTACCCAGATAAGCAGTCCACAACCAGGGCAGCAGGGGCACCTGATACTCGGATTCAAACAGATAGAGGGTGGAATCCCACGCCGTCAGCTTGAGCCAGCCTGAAGTGATAAAAACCGAGGCGACCCACAGCCGCGCCAGCAACAGCACACCAGCGCTGCTCCAGCGCGGCAAATCACCACTTGAGCTGGCCAGCGCCAGCCATTTGTTTGCCATCATGGCATTATCTCCATATCCACCAGCAGACCAAGGGTTATCAGGCGAGTGAGATGTTCACTGGCCGCAGGGTCGGCCGCAAGCAGATCGACCAGCGCCGTACCAGCGAGACATCCCTGTAGCAGCGCCCACTCACCAGCCGTCAGGGGCAAGGGGGCAACCCGGCAATCCGGCTGTTTCTTCAATGCCAACCAGACGGGGGCATCAAGCACCTCCACCGCTTCTCCACCGTGCAGCGCCATCTGCCACAGGGCCAGCACCGGATAATCGCTGGCAACCAGCAGCAGATCCGTGGCTGGCAAGAGTCGCAGCCGCTCCCATTGTTGCGGCGATAATGCGGCCAGACGCTCGGCTGGCCAGCAGCGTGATTCCAGCGGCAGCAGACTGGCACGCTCAAGCTGCCATTCGAACTGAGCCAGCGCCTCCAGCCAGGGCAGTCCGGTTGTAGTTGGCAAGCGGGCCAGCCATTGGCCAAATCCGACGCCATAGTGCATGACGCTCCCTTCCCTGAGCGGCTCGGCCAATACGAAGCCACGGGCCGCCGCTGCAAAAAAGTCATCCCCGACCATAGCCTTGACGGCGGGATAACTGATCGCCAGCACCTCGCCAAGGCTCAGGATGAAGTGGTTGCGATAGACCTGCAGCACAGACTCGGCAGAAAAGAGCCGGGAGCTGATGTGAGGGGAAATGGCGTCAGGCGCCCCCAGCAGACCCTCGGCAAAGTGCTGTTGCAACTGTGCCAGTTCAGCCATGGGCCACCTCCCGTGGTGCACTCATGGCAAGCGCCTCATCCAGAATGGCGCCAGCCTGCGCCGCCTCTGCCAGCAAGACCGGCAGCGGCGGGATCTCGAGGTCCCACTCAATCAGGGTGGGAATGGCCTGCTTGCGGCAGATCTGGCGATAGAGTTCCCAGACCGGCTCCACCACAGGGGCGCTGTGGGTATCGATATAGAGGGAGCCTTCCGGCAGCTGCTTCTCGGTATAACCGGCCAGATGGATCTCCCCGACGGTGGCGAGATCGATCGCCGCCAGATACTCATCGCAAGAGAAACCGTGATTGAAGGCACTGACATAGAGATTGTTGAGGTCGAGCAGGATGCCGCACCCGCTGCGCTGCTGCAGCTCGGCCAGAAATTCCCACTCGCTCATCTCCCCGGGCAGTTGTAGATAGGAGGAGGGATTTTCAATCAACATGCGGCAACCCAGGGTCTGTTGTACCTGCTGGATCTTGTCGCTCATGTTGCGCAGGGAGGCTCGGGTATAGGGCACCGGCAGCAGATCGTTGAAGTAACGCCCGCCAATGCTGCCCCAGCTGAGATGTTCGGAGATCCGTACCGGTTTGATCGCCGCGGCCAGTGTCGACAACTGCTGCAGATGGTGCGGATCGAGCGGGTCGGCAGAACCGAGGGACATGCCAACGCCGTGAAGACTGACGGGGTAGTGTTGCGCCAGTTTGGCGAGCACCTGAAAACCGTGACTGTGCCGTTCGAAGTAATTTTCACTATGCACCTCCAGCCAACCGACTGCCGGCAGGGTTTGCCGGATCTCGTCGTAATGGGGAGTGCGTAATCCGATACCAATCAAAGGGTTCATCGCAAGACTCGCTTTCGCCAATCAGAGAAGATGCAGGGGGCGACCCATTGGCCATCCCCTGCCCGATGTCTCTTACTTGGGTTGCAGCGAACCGCCGACCAGCTTCTCGCACAGCCCTTTGGGCATCACCACAAAGGCATCACCCTGAGCATCTTCCTTGGCGGTACCGGCGCAGGAGCTGCTCTTGGTCGCACAGTCATTTTTGCTGGCCTTGACCACGCCGTAGCACTTCTCCTTTTCATCGGCAGCCATGGCTGGCGCCGCGATAAATTGGGCGCCCAGCGCCAGCAGACCGGTCATGGCGGAGGCGATAGCAGTGCTTTTTTTAACATTCATGTTCATGTTCCTTTTGATGTCGTTGGATGTTGCTGATATCCCCGATTTGTCGCAACCGGGTACCTGCAATAGAACCGGCAAACGGGATATTCCCTTTCAAAAAAACACAAAAATAGTTAAAAAACCCAAAGGCAAACACTCAATCAATTGATTTTAAAAAGCTATTTCATCATTGAAAATTTCTCGACGACCACCAATTTATGAACGAGAAAAGTGCCATATGGTGCTTTCATCCCGTTAATCTTCTTCACTGGTTCCATCAAAAGAGATGCGTCAGACATAAAAAAGCCCCGCCAAAGGCAGGGCTGGACGCAACCTTAAAGAAACAAAAAACCAACAATCCGAGTGGTATTGGGAGCCAGGAGTTGCGGCAAACAGATAAAAAAAGAGACAGCTTTGGCTGTCTCTTTTTGCACATGGTGCGAATGGGGTTTAGTAGAAGATCCGCTCGCCACGCTCGCTCATTTTGAGCCACACAGGTTTGGTGCTGGTTTTATTCCAGATCCGGTGCAGATAGCTGTAGAAGCGGGCACGATCGCTGCGAAACAGCATCACGGGGAAAGCCAGAATGCCCACCAGCAATACATAAATGCGACGAAGAATAATCTGAGTCAGGGAAAAGGGATGAAACATGATGTAACTCCTTACTGGTAAGACCACTGAGCAAAGATTACCCCACTCCATGTAGGATTACTACATCACCAACGCATTTTTTTTATAAAAAAATGGTGAAAAACGGGAAATACTGAAAACGGGTTACGTCATTAACCAACAATTAACAAACTTGCGAAAATCGTGCGCTTTGCCACAGTTATCAGGGGAAAAACATGCAGTAGGGAGACACGCATGAAACTGCCGGAAGTGGCACTGCTGGTGCTGATGGTTGCCCTGACACGGGCACAACTGGAGGAGTGGCAACTGAATCGGGAAGATGTCATCGTGCTGGCCGAACGGGGCGTGCCCACCGTCAGCCTGTGGCAATGCGGCACACTGAAGCAACGGATTGCGGATCTCAACCAGCACAGTGCCGAGGTGCAGTTTCAATATCGGGGGCAAAACATGGCGGATGTGGGCCACTATCTCGAGCGGGAGTGGAAACAGGCTGGCTGCGAGCAGTTACTGGTACAGCAAGGATACTGACCAAGGCTCAGACTCGAAGAGTGATGATTGAGATGAACAGAGAGAATATGGAGGCACGTTCCGGAGTCGAACCGGACTAAACGGATTTGCAATCCGCTGCATAACCGCTTTGCTAACGCGCCATGCTGACAAGACTGATTGTCTTGAAAGTGAGTTCCATCGTTGGTGCGATGGAAAATTGGAGCGGGAAACGAGACTCGAACTCGCGACCCCGACCTTGGCAAGGTCGTGCTCTACCAACTGAGCTATTCCCGCGTTACTGCTTTCGTGCCAGTTGCCTGACAACGAGGCGCATTATACGTACCACGAGCGCCAGCACAACCCCTTTTTCGCAATTTAAGCCCTGATGCAAACTGTTTGCTCAGGGTTTAAACGCCTTGCTGCATTTTTCTCCAGCCAGCTGTGACCCACCAAGCGAATTTGGGATAAAGTCGTTGAAATGATTACGCTTTCGTTCGAGACTTGAGCGGCTTAATAACCGGATTCTCAATTGAAAATCACAAGATGAAATGGATCTTCACGCTTCGTGGGCTCAGGCCGCAGTTAATGCTGGCTTTTTTCATGTTGGGCATGGTGCCCTTTTTGGTCATCACCCTCTTCTTCCTATACAGCCACGGCAAGGATCTCACCACCCAGACCTCCAACCATCTGGTCTCCGTTCGTAATATCAAGAAGAGTCAGCTCGAGGATTACTTCAACAACCTCAAAGAGCAGATCATCAACTTCTCCCAGCAGGATTTTGCCGGCAACAGTATCGGCCGTTTCTATGGCTTTACCGGCGCCTTCGAGAAATTGGGCACCACACCGCAGGAGGCCCGCAGCCGTGCCCAGGCCCGTTATCTGCCCGGCTCCTGGGATCAACTGCGCAAACCGGACAGTCAGGTGGAGATCGAACCCTCCATCACGGCGCTTATCCTCGCCGACGAGATGTATGGCCGGGTGCACCAGCGCTTTCATCGCGGCTATGCCGACATGGTGCGCAAGTCCAACTACAGCGACATCTTTCTGGTGGACCTCAACGGTGATGTGGTCTATTCGGTCACCAAGCACCCTAACTTTGCCACCAATCTGCTCTCCGGCCCCTACCAGGGCAGTGGCTTGGGCCAGACCTTCGCCAAGATCAAACGCCGCCTTGATGGCGGCCAGAAACCACAGCAGATCTTCGAGTTCACCGATTTTGGCCGCAACGAGCTGACCGGGCAGGTGGTCGCCTACATGGCAGCCCCCGTGATGCAATACGACTATGTGCGCGGTGTGGTGATTTTCGAGCTGTTGCCGGACAAGCTCAACCAGATCATGGCGGAGCGGGAGGGGCTGGGCGAAACCGGCGAGACCATCCTGATCGGCCCTGACAAGCGGATGCGCGCCGATGCCTGGCTGGCGCCGGAGTTCAGCGTCGAGAACAGCTTCAGCCCCAACTTCCGTCCACTGCAAACGCCCCTCATCACCAAGACGCTCTCTGGCGAGCAGGGGGTCGGGCTGTTCCACTCCTATCAGGATGACGAGGTGCTGGCCGCCTACACCCAGGTGAAGGTGTTCGATACCGAGTGGGCCTTTATCGCCGAGATCTCCACCCGGGAAGCCTATGCCCCGATCCGCCAGCTGGAAACTCTGGTGATTGTGCTGGGTGCCGGCTCGGTGCTGCTGCTGATCCTCTTCTCCCGCTGGCTATCCCACTCCATCACGGCGCCGCTGCGCTCTCTCACCGAAGCGGCCGAGCAGGTGGCCGACGGTGCGCTGGATCACCCCATCGCCATCGAGCGAACCGGCGATGATATCGACCGGCTGGCCGAGGCGTTTCGCCATATGCAGCGCTCGGTGAAGGACAAGATCGAACTGATCGAACAGCAGACCCAGGAGCTGCAACAGCAGGTCAAGCTGACCCACAAGCAGAACCTCAGCCTGCAGCAGGCGGACAAGCTCAAGGATGAACTGCTGGCCAACACCTCCCACGAGCTGCGCACCCCCATTCACGGTATCAAGGGGATGGCCGAGTCGATGCTCGCCAGTCAGCAGGATTTGACCGAAGGGCAGCAAAAGCAGCTCGGCCTCATCATCAAGAGCGCCGACGGCCTGGCCCGTCTGGTGGACGATCTGCTGGACTACCACCAGATGCGCTACGGCCAGCTGGAGATCCACTCCCAGCCCGTCTCATCCAAGGGGGTTATCCGGCTGGTGCTGGATCTCTGCCAGCATCTGGTACAGGCCAAACCCCTCACCCTGGTGGATATCAGCCCGGCCGAACTGCCGCCGGTGCTGGCCGACGAGCAACGGCTCGAACAGGTGCTCTACAACCTGGTGGGTAACGCCATCAAGTACACGCCGCAGGGCAAGGTGGTGCTCAGTGCCATCGTCGAGAACAACTTCCTGCGCATCAAGGTCACCGACACCGGCATCGGCATCGCCCCCGATCATCTGGAGCACATCTTCGAGCCGCTGGTGCAGATGAGCCCGGAGGTAAGCAAGCAGGGGGCCGGCCTTGGCCTCTCCATCACCCGCCAGCTGGTGCACCTGATGGGGGGTGAGCTGTTTGTCGAGAGCGAGCCGAGCGTCGGCTCTACCTTCGCCTTTACCCTGCCCCTTGCCACCGGCAAAGCGGCCAATCTGACTCTCGACAGCCGCCAGATCGAGCATCAGCTGGTGCGCCAGCAACCGCTGACCCTGCCGGACTGGGAGAGCGACGATCTGCCCCCTCCCCCCGAGGATGCTCCGCTCATTCTGGTGGTGGATGACGAGCCCATCAACCTGCACATCCTGCGCCATCTGCTGCAGCCCTGCGGCTACCGCATCCTGCCCAGCAGTGACGGCCACGATGCGCTGGCCAAGCTGGCCGAGGAGCCGGTGGACCTCATCCTGCTCGATGTGATGATGCCGACCCTCTCCGGTTTTGACGTCTGCCGTCGCCTGCGCCAGCAACACCCGAAAGATATGCTGCCGGTGCTGCTGCTCACCGCCCTCAACCAGCCCAAGGATATCGAGGAGGGCTTCGGGGCCGGTGCCAACGACTATCTGGTCAAACCCTTCTGCAAGGAGGAGCTGTTTGCCCGGGTCAAGGCACTGCTGGAAGCCAAGGCCGGACGCGCCTCGCTGGTAGAGAACCGGCTATTGAAGCAGGAGATCGAACATCGCCTCACCCTGCAGGATCGACTGCATCAGGATCAGCAGCGCCTGCTGGCCCTGCTCGGCGAAGGGGCCGACCCCATGATCTTTATCGACGAGCAGGGCACAGTGCTGTTTGCCTCCCGGGTACTGGCGCGCCTGCTGGGACAGGAGCCGGAAGCCATGGAAGGGCAGCCCCTCAATGAGTGGCTCGCCACCCCGCTGCAACAGCAGTGGCCCGACCTTGCCAGCGAGCGGGAACACAATCTGGAGTTTCTGGTGGCCGGGCAAAAAGATGTGCTCAACGCCCGTGCCCTGCCCATCGCGCTCGGAGGACAGGCCGCTTTCGCCCTCACTCTGAGTACCGAGCTGCGTCAGGATGAGAACCGGGTAATGGCGCTGGAGAACGCCCTCAAGAACCTCTCGCGGCAAGCCATCATCGAAGATGAACAGCTGCTGGGCGAGCTGAGCCGCCTGGGTGGCGAGTTCCGTTCACTGGCCGACGACCTTATTCGCCAGCAGGATGACGAGCCGCTGCGCCGGGCGCTGGTAGAGACCATGCAGCTCACCCTGGATGCCTGGCAGCAGGGGACCGGCAAGGGCAAAATCGTGCTGGCGGAGAAGAGCAAGCTGTGGCGGGTCTATATGGACAGATCCAGCCCGCAGACCCGCACCCTCGACAAATACCTGAGTCTGGACACCCTGCCCAAGTCGCCACGCTGGAAGACGGTAGTGGCCACCACCGAGTATGTGCTGGGCCACTGCCCGCTCAATGACCACCAGCGCCAGCAGTTGCAGCACAGCGCCCAGACCCTGCGCCAGCTCGCCAACCGCAAGCCGTGACACGGCGCCCTAAACGGGCGCCGGATCACAATTGGCAATCTGGTTTCTTTTTATGCAAAACAAAGCCCCGCCCGACCCCGAAACCGAGAGCAGATCCAATTCACAAATTTGTCATATACGCCATTTTTACAGCCACTTTCTACGCGAGAGCAAATAACGCAAACTAATGATTCTAAACAGATAAAAAAGCATTTTGACGAGATTGACGTAACACCGTCAATTTTTACGAAAACAACGAAATCAATAGTTGTTGTTTTCCTGTTAATTCTGGTTTGCTTAGGGCGTTGGAAAACAGAACGACAAAGGTTAGACACCTGGCCAACACAGAGGGCCGATTTCATCAGCATGCGAAACCGGTGCTCACACAAAACAAGGCGAACCCTCGGGAATGCCAAAAAATAAGAAAGGAAAACATATGCTTGCCAAAGTATCCAAAATCTCTACCGCTGTAATGCTGGGAACCATGATGCTTGCCGGTACCGCCGGTAACGCCATGGCCGCAGAAAACAAAACCGTGCTGACCATGGTCGCACAGCAGGAAACCGCCTGGGTCAAGAACTTCAACCCCTTCCTGCAAGCGGGCTTGCTGCACACCACCCGTCACTTCATCTATGAACCGCTGGTGATCTTCAACGATATGCAAGGGGGCAAACCCGTCTATCGTCTGGCCACCAACTATGCGTTCAGCGATGACCTGAAATCCGTCACCTTCGATCTGCGTGACGGCGTGAAGTGGTCTGACGGCGAAGCCTTTGATGCCGATGACATCATCTTCTCCTTCAATCTGGTCAAGGCCAACAAGGCGCTGGATGAGCGCTCAATCTGGACCCAGATCAAGAGCGTCGAGAAGCTGGCCCCCAACAAGGTCAAATTCGACCTGACCGAGGTCAACACCAACGTGGTGAATGACCTGGTGCTGGTACCTATCGTGCCGGAGCATCAGTGGAAATCGGTGAAAGATCCGGTTGCCTTCACCAACGACAAGCCGGTTGGTACTGGCCCCTTCACCGAAGTGGACAACTTCTCCGCCCAGCTCTATACCCAGTGCCGCAACCCGCACTACTGGGATAACGCCAACCTCGCCATCGACTGTATCCGCATGCCGCAGATGGCCACCAACGACCAGGTGCTGGCGGCTGTCATGAAGGGTGACATCGACTGGTTCGGCTCCTTCGTGCCGGATATCGAGCGCCTCTACGTCGGCAACGATCCGAAGAACAACAAATACTGGTTCCCAGCCTCCGGTACCGTGGCGTTCAACGTCAACTTCCAGACCAAGAACCCGGGCAATAACGAAGCCTTCAACGACATCAACTTCCGCCGCGCCTTCTCCATGGCGATGGACCGCCAGTCCATGGTGGATATCGCAGGCTACGGCTACCCCACCGTCAACGAGTACCCGTCAGGTCTGGGCAAAGCCTTTGACTCCTGGAACAACCCGGAAGTGGACAAGAAGTACGGCAAGTACAACAAGTTCGATCTGGAAGGGGCCAAGGCCCTGCTGAAAGAGGCAGGCTACAAGGATTGTGACGGAGACAAGTTCCTCGACACCCCGAGCTGCAAAAAGATCGAGTTCAAGGTACTGGTACCGAACGGCTGGACCGACTGGGTCAACACAGTTCAGATTGGTGTAGAAGGGCTGCAGGCGCTGGGCCTGAACGCCAAGACCGCCACCCCGGAAGCGACCGTCTGGACCGAGAACCTGATCACCGGTGACTTCGACGTCGCCCTGCAGGGTTACTTTGCCGGTGCCAACCCGCACAAGTACTTCGAGACCGCGTTCCACTCCCGCAACATGGGTGACCGTGGCAACCGCTTCGCCGCGCCCCGTTACAAGGACCCCGAGCTCGACAAGCTGATCGATGACTTCACCCAGACCGCCGATGCGGCCAAGCAGAAGGAGATCATGTTCGCCATCCAGGATCGTGTTGGTGCCAACCAGACCATCATTCCGGTCTTCAACAACCCGACCTGGTATGAGTACAGCACCAAGCGCTTCAACGGTTGGTTCAGTGCTGATAACCCGGTAGCCAAACCTCAGCTCCACCCGGACACCCCTGAGCGTCTGCTGCACGTGTTGTCCCTCAAGCCAAACAGCTAAACAATCCCGGCCCCCTGCGGGGGGCCATCTTCCCCGTTAACCCCTTTCTTGCCCGGCACCGCCGGGGTTGGGGTAGCTATACCCGACGCGGGGCAGACTTGCAGTAAAAGGTACTATCATGGGATTCATACTGAGACGCTTTTCCTTCTATCTGGTTGCCTTTCTGGTAGCCGCCACCATCAACTTCCTGTTACCCCGTGCCATGCCAGGGGATCCTGTCTCCGTGATGTTTGCCCGCGCTGGCGCCATGATGGAACCCGCCGCCCTGGAAGCCCTCAAAGCCACCTTCGGCTTCGTCGACGGCCCCATCGGCACCCAGTTTCTCACCTATGTGAAGAGTGTCTTCACCTGGGATCTCGGCACCTCGGTGCGCTTCTACCCGCAGCAGGTCTCTGACGTGCTGGGCCGAGCCATCGGCTGGACCCTGTTTCTGGTCGGCACCTCCACCATCCTGAGCTTCTCCCTCGGTTCCATCGTCGGCATCTTCGCCGCCTGGTATCGCGGCGGCCGGATGGACAGCATTCTCTCCCCGCTCACCCTGGTGATGCAGGCCATTCCGCCGGTAGTGGTCTCCCTGCTCGCCCTGTTCCTGTTCGGGGTCAGCCTCGAGTGGCTGCCCATCGGCTACGCCTACAGCCCGGAGATCAAGGCTGACTGGGGCTGGGAGCACATCAAGAGCATCATGACCCACGCCATCATGCCGGTGCTGACCCTGGCCGTGGTGCAGGTGGGGGGCTTTCTCATCACCATGCGCAACAACATGATCAACCTGCTGGGCGAGGATTACATCACCATGGCCAAGGCCAAGGGGCTCTCCAGCAACCGGGTGATCTTCAACTACGGCGCCCGTAACGCCATTCTGCCCAGCGTCACCGCCCTCTCCATGGCGCTCGGCTTCGTCATCGGTGGCTCCCTCATCACCGAAGTGATCTTCAACTATCCCGGCCTGGGCCTGACCCTCTATCAGGGCATTCTGGCCCGCGACTACCCGCTCATTCAGGGGCAGCTGCTCATCATGACCATCACCATGCTCAGCTTCAACTTCCTGGCCGACGTGCTCTACGTCTTCCTGGATCCCCGTCTGCGTACAGGAGGCAAATAAGATGCGTATGCCGACCATTCTCAAAATCTTGCTGGGCAACAAGAAGGCTGCCTGTGGCCTCGCCATCGTGGTTGCCTTCGTACTGATGGCCCTCTTTGCCCCCATTCTGGCCAGCAACGAGCCGACCAAACGGGTGGCTCGCCCGCACCAGCCGCCCAGTGCCGAGTTCGTGATGGGTTCAACCCGCATGGGCCACGATATCTGGGCCCAGTTCACCAACGGTGCCCGTATCTCGCTGCTGGTGGGCTTCAGCGCAGGCCTGCTGGTCTGCACCCTGGCCGTCGCCATCGGCATCACTGCCGGTTACTTCGGGGGTCTGGTAGATGAGTGCCTCACCTTCCTGATGAACGTGGTGCTGGTGATCCCCAACCTCCCCTTGCTACTGGTGCTGGCGAGCTTTATCGGGGAGGCGTCACCGGCGGTCATTGCGGTGATAATAGGGTTGACCTCGTGGGCCTATGGCGCGCGGGTCATCCGTGCCCAGACCCTGGCCCTGCGCGAGAAGGAGTTCGTCATCGCCGCCGAAGTGCTGGGCGAACCGGCCTGGCGCATCATTCTGGTGGAGATCCTGCCCAACCTCATCTCCATCATCGGGGTGAGCTTTATCGGTTCCATCATCTACGCCATCGTCACCGAAGCGACCCTGGAGTTCCTGGGGCTTGGCGACCCGACCGTGGTGAGCTGGGGAATCATGCTCTACAACGCCCAGACCTCCAGCGCCATACTGGTCGGCGCCTGGTGGGAGATCCTGGCCCCCTGCTTTGCCATCGCCACCCTGGGTGCCGGTCTGGCCCTGCTCAACTTCGCCATCGACGAGATTGCCAACCCGCAGCTGCGCTCCCACAAAGGGCTGAGCCGCTGGAAGAAACTCGCGGCGCCGGTCACCACTCCGGTTGCCACAGCACAGGAGAAGACAGCATGAACAAGCATCCCCTGCTGTCAGTACGCAATCTTTGCGTCGACTACATCACCGAAAATGGCGACGTGCGCGCCGTCAACTCGGTGAGCTTCGATATCAGACAGGGCGAGATCTTCGGTCTCGCCGGTGAGTCGGGCTGCGGCAAATCCACCGTCGCCTTCTCGGTGGCCCGGCTGCACAAGCCGCCCGCCTACATCAGCGGCGGCGAGATCCTGTTCAAGGGGGAGAACATCCTCCATTACAACGACGAGCGACTGCGCTCCTACCGCTGGCAACAGGTGTCGGTGGTGTTCCAGTCCGCCATGAACGCCCTGAACCCTGTGTTGCGGATGGAGGAGCAGTTCTGCGACGTGCTGCTGGCCCACAACCCCGGCATGACCCGTTACGAGGCGATCAAGCGCGCCCAGGAGCTGCTCACCATCGTCGATATCCACCCGAGCCGGCTCAAGGATTACCCGCACCAGTTTTCCGGCGGCATGCGCCAGCGGCTGGTGATTGCCATCGCCATGGCGCTCAACCCCGAGCTGCTCATCATGGATGAGCCAACCACGGCGCTCGATGTGGTGGTACAGCGGGAGATCCTGCAGAAGGTCTATGCCCTGAAAGAGAAGTTCAACTTCTCCATTCTGTTCATCACCCACGATCTCTCCCTGATGGTGGAGTTCTGCGATCGCATCGGCATTATGTATGCCGGTGAGCTGGTCGAGGTCGCTCCCTCCAAGGCGATCCTGACCGCGCCGCTGCACCCCTATACCAGAGGGCTTGGCAACTCCTTCCCGCCCCTGCACGGACCGAAGAAGGTGCTGGAAGGGATCCCGGGCACCCCGCTCAACCTGCTGGAAGTGCCGGTCGGCTGCCGATTTCAGGCCCGCTGCGGCAAGGTGCACGATCGCTGCCGTCAGGAGTACACCAAATTGGCCGAGATCCGCCCCGGGCAACAGACCGCCTGCCACCTCTATGAGGAGCAGGGACTGCAACAAGATTCCGTGATCTATCTGGACAAGGCCGCTGGCTGTTAAGGATGTCTGTCATGCAAATCGCCAAAACCGATGCACCCATCATCGAAGTCCAGCACCTCTACAAGGACTTCCCCATCAACTCCAATGCCATCAAGAGTGGCAAGATGCGGGCGCTCTCCGACATCACCTTCAACCTGCACCGGGGCCGCGCCCTGGCGGTGGTCGGGGAGTCGGGCTCCGGCAAGAGCACCATCGCCAAGATCATCGCCAAGATGTACAAGCTCAGTGCCGGGCGCATTCTCTATCGCGGCCACGATCTGGAGGAGTTCAACAAGGGCACCGCCCTGCTGGACTATCGCCAGAGCGTGCAGATGGTGTGGCAAGATCCGTTCGGTTCGCTCAACCCGACCCACACCATCTATCACCACATCGCCCGCCCCCTGCTGCTGCACAGCAAGGTGATCGACAAGAAAGAGCTGCCAGACATGGTCTACGCCCTGCTGGAGAAGGTGGGGCTCACCCCCGCCAAGGCGACGGCGGCCAAGTATCCGCACCAGCTCTCCGGCGGCCAGCGCCAGCGGGTCAACATCGCCCGCAATCTGGCGGTGGAGGCGGAAGTGGTGCTGGCGGACGAGCCCACCTCCATGCTCGACGTCTCCATTCGCATCGGCATCCTCAACCTGATGGAGCAGATGAAGAACGAGCTCGGCGTCTCCATGCTCTACATCACCCACGACATCGCCACCGCCCGCTATGTGGCGGAAGATCTGGCTGTGATGTATGTAGGGCACATGGTGGAGTGGGGCGAGGTGGACGAGATCCTGCACCACCCGCAGCACCCCTACACCCAGCTGCTCATCTCGGCGGTGCCCGATCCGGAGAAGAGCATCCACGCCGAGCTAGAGGGCGGCCGCAAGGGGGAGATCCCGCTCTGGACGCCGGAATCCTGCGGTTGCCCCTTTGCCGGGCGCTGCAATCAGGCGATGCCCCGCTGCAAGGAGGCACTGCCCCCCATCACCAAGCTTGCCGACAACCACTTCGTGCGCTGCTACCTCTACGAGTGAAAGTGAACCCGATACCGGCCGGACAACCCTGTCCGGCCATGCCTCGATACGGGGCGGCCACAGCCCCGTGATGTGCCTCACCGCCCGGCGGTGAACCACAGGAGTAATACCTTGATGGAACTCTTGATCAATCAGGTGGGCTACGAGTGCGACGGACACAAGGTCGCCCTGTTGCAAACCTCCCCCGCCCCTGATCTCGGCGGCTATGTCAGGCTGCAACGCCTCGACGATGGCCAGATCCTGTTTGAAACCCCGCTGCAACCTGCTGGCAGCGTCCCCGGCTGGCAGGGCCGCGCTTACTGGCGTGCCGACTTCTCCGCCTTCAAGGAGCCCGGCCACTATCGGCTGGAGGCGATCACTGCCCAAGGCATAGTCCGCTCCACCCGTTTTGCCATCGGCCAGGATCTGCTGGCCAGCCGCTGTCTCTCCGATGTCCTCCACTACTTCAAGGGCCAGCGCGCCAGCGGCACCTTCGATCGGGCCGACCGCAGCGCCCGCCTGTTTGGCACCGACCAGCACAAAGATGTGCACGGCGGCTGGTTCGATGCCAGCGGCGACATGAGCAAGTACCTGAGCCACCTCTCCTACGCCAACTACCTCAACCCCCAGCAGACCCCCATGGTGGCGTGGGCTCTGCTCAAGTGCCGGGAACTGCTGGCCCCGCGCCGCGATATCGACGGGGTGAACCTCTGCAAGCGGCTCAATGACGAGGCGCTGCACGGCGCCGATTTCCTCTGCCGGATGCAGGATGAGTCAGGCTTCTTCTTCATGACCCTGTTCGACAAGTGGAGCAAGGATCCCGCCCAACGCGAGCTGTGCACCTACGCCACTCAGCAGGGGATCAAATCCGCCAACTGGCAGGCGGGTTTTCGCCAAGGGGGCGGCATGGCCATCGCCGCGCTGGCCCGCGCCGCCCGCGAGAGCGTCAGTGGCGACTTCGATGCCAGCCGCTACGCCGAGGCAGCCAAACGCGGCTACCTGCATCTGTGCGAACACAACCTTGCCTACCTCGATGACGGGGTCGAGAACATCATCGACGACTACTGCGCCCTGCTGGCGGCGGTGGAGCTGACCCGCACCTTCGGCAACGAGTGGCTGAATGAGGCGAGAGCCCGTGCCAGCAAACTCTGTGCCCGCCAGCGCCCTCATCCTGAGCTGGGTCACTACTGGTCGGCCAACGAGGATGGCTCGCGCCCCTACTACCACGCCGCTGAGGCGGGTCTGCCGGTGCTGGCGCTGCTGGAATATCTGGGCGTAGAGCCGGATCAGGGGCACCAGGCCCGGGTACAAACCGTAGTGGAGCAGTCGCTGGCCGCCGAGCTGGCACTGTGCGCACGGGCGGGCAACCCCTTCTCCCTCGCCCGCCAATATGTGAAAGGGGTGGATGAAGCGCCGCGCGTCAGCTTCTTTATGCCCCACAACAACGAGTCCGGTTACTGGTGGCAGGGTGAGAATGCCCGCCTCGCGTCTCTGGCGACCATGGCCTTTGCTGGCGCCCGCCACTTCCCCCGCCAGAGCCAGCCGCTGCTCACTTATGGCCAACGCCAACTCGACTGGATCCTCGGGCAAAACCCCTTCAATGCCTGCATGCTGGCGGGCCACGGCATCAACAACCCCGCCTATACCGCCGGGTATCCCAATGCGCAGGGTGGTATCTGCAACGGCATCACCTCAGGGTTTGATGACGAAAACGACGTGGCTTTTATTCCGGAGGAGTACAAGGATCGGCTGGATCAGAACTGGCGCTGGGGCGAGCAGTGGATCCCCCACGCAGCCTGGTTTGCCCTTGCCATCAGCTGGCAGAGCGCCCTGAGTGCTCGAAATGAGCAGGGAGGTCGCCATGATTGAGTTCTGGGTAGGCGTCGATGGCGGGGGCACCCACACCCGCGCCCGCATTCGGGATCGGGCGGGCAAGCTGCTCGGAGAGGGGCGCGCGGCCGGCTCCAATCTGGAGCTGGGCATCCCCCATGCCCACGCCAATGTGCTGGCTGCCATCGCCAGCGCCCGCCTTACGGCCGGGCTCGGAATAGAGTGCGAACAGCAGATGGGGGTCGGGCTGGCGCTCGCCTCCGCCGAGCTGGCCGACTGCTATCACGCCCTGCTCGAGATGCCCTTCCCCTTCGCCAGCGTCAGGCTCACCTCCGATGCCTTCGGTGCCTGCCTCGGCGCCTTTGGTGGCCGTGAGGGGGCCATCCTGATCGCCGGTACCGGCTCGGTGGGGCTGATCTATCAGGAAGGGCAGATCCGCACCTGTTCCGGCCGCGGCTTCCCCATTTCGGACATAGGCAGCGGCGCCTGGCTCGGGCTGCGCGCCATCCAGCAATCTCTGCTCTGCCACGACGGCATTCTGCCCCCCAGCACCCTCGCAATCCGCCTGATGGACCGCTTCAAGCGGGATCAGGCCGAGCTGGTACGCTGGGCCGCCCGCGCCATTCCGGCGGACTATGGCCACTTTGCCCCCTGGGTATTCGATGCCGCCAGCGATGGCGACGAGCTCGCCAATCAGCTGCTGGACGAAACCTGCGAACAACTGCGGATCCTGCTGGAGGGAATGACCCAGCTCGGTGCCAGACAGATCGCCCTGCTGGGGGGGATTGGCACCCGCCTCGCTCCCCGTCTCGGCCAACTCAACCTGATCCCCCCCCAGGCAGATGCGCTCGATGGCGCCATCCTGTTTGCCCAATCAGAGGATTTTCCATGTCTACACCCCTGATCCACACCCAGGTCGCCCGACGTGACGGAGAGGATGTCTGGTTCACTTTCACCCTATCCCGCATGCCGGATACCCGGTGGAAACTGCACTTCTGTCTGGCTCGCCATATCGACCCCGACTCCTTGCAAGGGGGGGAGCTGGAGCGCCAGAGCGGCAGCTACAAGGTGATTGTCCCAAAAACTGGCAACTGCGAGCTGCGCTTTTGCTGCCGCCAGACCCCCATCAAGAAGCTCTCCGACATGCCGCAGGGCTTTTTCCTCAGCCTGCCGGAGGCCACCACGGGTGCCCAGCTGCTGCCGGTGACGCTGGCAGCGCAGGATCTCGGACTGGAGAACCCGCCGGTAACCCGCCCCGACCTGCCGGAGGTCGAGCCCCTGCCCGGTATAGTGCCGCAACCGGCCCATCTGGTACTGCTGGAGGGGAACTTCCGGCTGGCCGAGCGGGCTCATGTCAGCGCCCCCCGCGATGTGCCGAAATTGCTGGCCCACTTCAACGAACTCACATCGCTGGCGCTGGAGCAGGATCACGACGCAGAAATCCGGCTGACCGAGGCCAAACTGGCCCCCGAAGCCTACCAACTGACCATCACGCCGCAGGAGGTGGTAATTGCCGCCGCCGACGAAACGGGCTGGCGTCATGGGCTGGTGACGCTAGCCCAGTGGTATCTGCAACATGGGGAGAGCCTGCCCTGCATCACGCTGGAGGATGCCCCGCGCTTTGGCTTTCGCGGCATTTTTCTCGACTGCGCCCGCCACTTCCACACTCCGGCCACCATCAAGCGCCTGCTCAAGCTGATGAGCCTCTACAAGTTCAACCGCTTCCACTGGCACCTGACCGATGACGAGGGGTGGCGGCTCGAGATCAAGGCCTTCCCGGCATTGACCGACGTGGGTGCCTGGCGCGGCCACGATCTGGCGATCGCCCCCCAGCTCAGCGGCGGTGCCGAACCCTATGGCGGCTACTACACCCAGAGCGAGGTGAAGGAGCTGGTGAGCTATGCCAGTGAGCTCGGCATCACCGTCATTCCCGAGATCGACATCCCGGGCCACTGCCACGCCGCCATCAAGGCGCTGCCCGAGCTGCTGATCGAAACGGCGGATCACTCCCGCTACCGCTCGGTCCAGCATTTCGATGACAACGTGCTCAATCCTGCCCTGCCCGGCACCTACCGCTTCCTGGAGGCGGTGCTGGACGAGGTATGCGAGCTCTTCCCCGGCCCGCAGATCCACATGGGGGGTGACGAGGTGCCGACCGGGGTCTGGACCGACAGCCCCGCCTGCCAGCAGCTGATGACCGAGCAGGGCTACTCCGACTGCCGTGAGCTGCAGGGCCATCTGCTGCGGCACTGTCAGCGCTATCTGGCCGCCAGAGGCAAACAGATGATCGGCTGGGAGGAGATCCTGCATGGCGACAAGGTGAGCCGCAAAGCGGCCATCTGTGCCTGGACCAGCTTTCAGGCGGGGCTGGATGCTGCCGCAGCCGGTTATCCGGTGGTGATGGCGCCCGCCCAGTTCCTCTATCTGGATCTGGCCTGGAGCGCCGATATTCATGAACCCGGCCTCTACTGGGCGGGGACCCTCAATCTGGAGCAGGTTTATGCTTGCGATCCTGCCCCAGCCGATTTCCATGCCAACGATAACATCCTCGGGGTGCTGAGCCCCTTGTGGTCAGAATTGATCACCAGCCGTGATCGTCTCGACTACATGTTGTTCCCGCGTATGCTGGCCACGGCCGAGGTGGCCTGGAGCGATCCCGCCCACAAGGGCTGGGAGCACTTCGCCGCCCGCCTGCCGGGTCAGCTGCAGATCCTCGATCAGTTGCAGGTGCGCTACCGGATGCCACAGAGGTAATGTTGTCTCTACTTTGGCGGCCAATTGGCCGCCTTTTTTACGATTAACCAACAAAACATCAACTTCCCCCTACCATTCATCCGCCATTATTGGCAAAATCCAGCCCCCAATGAAGCTGGTCTGCCTCCTGCTGGCGCGAGCCTGCGGCCACCTCCAGATCTGCCACAATAACAACGACAACATTATCAACAAGAACATCGGAGCGTATTCCTATGGCCCGCAGAGACGTCCATACCCTAGATAGCGAAGTGGAGTTTCCTGCCGACGTACAACTGGTCTCCACCACTGACCTGCGCGGGGTGATCACCTACGCCAACCCGGCCTTTTGCGAAATCGCAGGCTACACGGTCGATGAACTGGTGGGACACAACCACAATCTGGTACGCCACCCCGACATGCCCAAGGCCGCCTTCGCCGATCTCTGGGCCCGCCTCAAGGAGGGCAAACCCTGGCGCGGTATGGTAAAAAACCGCTGCAAGGATGGCCGTTACTACTGGGTAGATGCCTATGTGACCCCCATCTATGAAGGCAACAGGATCAGCGGCTACCAGTCGGTACGCTGCAAGCCCGAGCCCCAATTCAAGCGCATCGCCGCTCAGACCTACCAGGCACTGCTCAAGGCCGAGCGCGGCAACAGCAGCAACCTCCCCTCTCTTGCCAAAGTACGCACCCCGGCCATTACCCTGCTGCTGCTCGGCCTGATGGGCTGGACCTTCGCCAGTCAAGGGGCCATGACCGTCCTGCTGATGCTGCTGCCCCTGTTGCTTATTGGCGGAGCCTACTGGCGCGAGCTCTTTGCCCTGCCCCACTATCTGCAGAAACTGGGCCGTGAATATGACAGTCTGACCCGGCTGGTCTACTCCGGTGACAACCCCGGCGCCATTGCCGATTTTCATATCAAGATGCTTCAAGCCCGCATCCGAACCGTGTTGGGACGGATCAACGATGCCACGGCACCTCTGCAAACCCTGGCCATCAATCTGAAGCAGGCCTCTCATCAAGCCTGTCTCGATATCAACGAGCAAGATGCCCAGACCCAGCAGATGGCTACGGCTATGACTCAGATGGCCAACACAGCTCACGAGATCGCCCGCAACATTCAGGACTCCAACGGTCAGGTCAACGAAGCTCGCAATCGTTGTGAACAAACCAACCAGCAGTTGAACCAGACCGAGCTGCAGATCGAACAGCTCGCCAAACAGGCTGAGCTGGCGTTCAACTCGGCAGTGGAGCTCGCCAGCGAATCCGAACGGATTGGCAGTGTCATGGGCGAGATCCAGGGCATCGCCGAGCAGACTAACCTGCTCGCCCTCAACGCCGCCATCGAAGCGGCTCGCGCCGGGGAGCAGGGCCGTGGTTTTGCGGTGGTCGCAGACGAGGTGCGAACTCTATCGACCCGCACCCACAAGGCGACCGAGCAGATCCAGGTCAGCATCAAGCAGATCCAGCACACTCTGGGACGCTGGAAGGGGATGATGCAGGAGAACCTGCAACAGACCCGCGCATGTGCCGAGATGACCCGCCAGGGCGCCAGCAGCCTCCATACCGTGCTGGCAGAGATAGAGCTGGTCACCGAACACTCCACCCAGATAGCCACCGCTGCAGAGCAGCAACAAGCGGTCGTGGAGGAGATCAGCCGCAGCATCCACCAGATCTCCGAGTACTCCCACGCCAACAGTCAGAAGATGCTGGATGTCGATCACTCAAGTCAGGCTCTGCTGGAACGGGCCAAGCAACTGAAGGGGCTTAGCCAGACCTTCGGCTGAATCATTGCCAGCCCCATGACAGAAGCGCCACAATGGCGCTTCTGTTGTTTTTGACGAATCGGGTCTATGAGCATTGAACCAAGTCCATCCCCATTGAACAAAACAGCCCGTATCGAAGCGATCATCGCCCTGATCCCGGCAGGCCGGGTGGTCAGTTACGGTCAGGTGGCCGATCTGGCGGGGTTGCCCGGACGGGCAAGACTGGTGGGCAAGGTGCTGCGGGAAACCGACAAGGTACTGCCGTGGCATCGGGTACTGGGCGCAGCGGGCACCATCTCGTTACCGAAAGGATCGCCAGGCTTTGCCGAACAGACGGGACGCCTGCAGCAGGAGGGGGTCGTGGTGATCGGTGGACGGGTCAGAATGAAGGAGTGGCAATGGCAGCCCGATCTGGCCGAGCTGCTTTTTCTACTGCCGTTTTGAGGGGATCACAGCCGGATCACTCAAACGGTGCCAGGATCTCCTCACTGCGCACCTGCACCGGTATAGTCTCGTCCTCGCGCTGCAGCAGCACAAGCAGGCTCTGCCGGTCCACCTCCAGCACATAGGCAGCCCCTTCCCGGGTCATGCAGCTCATGCCCGGCCGGATCTCGTTAATCTCCATCTCAACCTCCTTGTCTACTTCGCGATTGACGACTGCTGCACTCCTTGCAGCTGTCTCAGTATACCCTTATCCATAAGCAAAGAGGCCCCTGGTCGGGGCCTCTTTGTCATCAGGCTTTCTTCGCCTTCGGCAAACTCTCTTGCCAGGTACCGTTGTCGTAGTGAGCGGTCCAACCGGTCGCCTTGCCGTTGACCTCGCTCATCACGTACTGCTCCTTGGTCTTTCGACTGAAGCGCACGATGGCGGGGTTGCCGTCCGGATCGGTGAGCGGGGCTCCCGCCAGATACTTGTGCTTGGCGGAGATGCGATCCTTGAAGCGCTTGAGCTCTTCCACCAGCGGCGCGCGAGTCTCGCGGGATTTGGGGAAGTTGCTGGCTGCCAGGAACAGACCGGCAGCACCGTCACGCAGCACAAAGTGAGCATCGGACTGGGTGCACTTGAGCTCCGGCAACGGTACCGGATCTTCTTTCGGCGGCGCGATGTCGCCGTTTTTCAGGATCTTGCGGGTGTTCTTGCAAGTCTCGTTGGTGCAGCCCATGTACTTGCCGAAACGACCGTTCTTGAGCTGCATCTCGCTGCCGCAGCGGTCGCACTCGATACTCGGCCCTTCGTAGCCCTTGAGCTTGAACTGGCCCTTCTCGATTTCGTAGCCATCGCAGTCCGGGTTGCGACCACAGACGTGCAGCTTGCGGCTGTCATCGATGATGTAGGCATCCATCGCTGTGCCACAGACACCGCAACGGTGCTTGGCACGCAGCGCTTCGGTTTCCGCCTCTTCACCGTCAGTGGCGGAGACAAACTCGTCGGCAGAGACCAGGTTGATGGTCTTCTTGCAGCGCTCTTTCGGCGGCAGGGCATAGCCGGAGCAGCCAAGGAAAACACCGGTGGTGGCAGTACGAATGCCCATCTTGCGGCCGCAATCCGGGCAGTCGATGTCAGTCATCACCATCTGGTTGGCACGCATGCCGCCCTCTTCGGGCGCCTTGTCAGCCTTCTCCAGCTCCTGGGTAAACTCGGCGTAGAAGGCATCCAGCACCTTCTTCCACTCCAGGCTCCCTTCAGCGATGCCATCGAGCTTGTCTTCCATCTTGGCGGTGAACTCGTAGTTCATCAGCTCGACGAAGTTCTCCACCAGACGATCGGTGACGATCTCACCCATCTTCTCGGCGAAGAAACGGCGGCTCTCGACCCGCACATAACCACGATCAACGATGGTGGAGATGATGGAGGCGTAGGTTGACGGACGGCCGATGCCGCGTTTTTCCAGCTCGCGCACCAGCGCGGCTTCGGTGAAACGGGCAGGCGGCTTGGTGAAGTGCTGGCGCGGATCCAGCTTGATCAGCTTCAGCACCTCGCCCACGGTCACCGCCGGCAGCTGACTATCTTCGCCCTTGCGACCCATCGGCGGCAGGGCCTTGGTCCAACCGGCGAAGCGCAGGGTACGGCCACGGGCCTTGAGCTCGAACTCGCCCGCCTTGACGGTCAGGGTAGAAGAGTCGTACTGAGCCGGGGTCATCTGGCAGGCCACGAACTGACGCCAGATGAGATCGTACAGACGCATGGCATCCGGCTCCATCCCTTCCAGCATCTCGGCTGTCACCTGTACGTTGGAGGGACGGATCGCTTCGTGCGCTTCCTGGGCATTGGCCTTGGCGCCATACAGATTCGGCTCGGCTGGCAGATAGGCCGCGCCATAATGCTCGCCGATATATTCACGCACCGCTTCAACCGCCTCTTTGCTGAGGTTGGTGGAGTCGGTACGCATATAGGTGATGTAACCCGCTTCATAGAGACGCTGGGCCATCATCATGGTCTTCTTGACCCCGAAGCTCAGACGGGTAGAGGCCGCCTGCTGCAGGGTGGAGGTGATAAACGGCGCGGACGGCTTGGAGCCGGTCGGCTTGTCTTCCCGGTTAACGACCTTGTAGTCGACCCCTTCCAAGGCTGCGACAGCGGCAAAGGTCTCGGCCTGGGCCACCGGCTTGAAGTCAGCCCCGTTGCGGCTGACCACTTCCATACGCAGATCGCTCTTGTCGGCAGTCAGCAGGTCGGCATTGAGATCCCAGAACTCGACCGGTACGAACGCCTTGATTTCGCGCTCTTTATCGACGATAAGACGCACCGCAACGGATTGCACTCGACCGGCGGAAAGACCGCGCGCCAGCTTCTTCCACAGCAGTGGAGAGACCATATAACCCACCACTCGGTCGAGGAAACGACGAGCCTGCTGGGCATTAACGCGGTCAATATTGAGTTCGGACGGCTGGGCGAACGCCTCCTTGATGGCGCTCTTGGTGATCTCGTTGAACACCACGCGCTTGTAGCGGCTGTCGTCGCCACCAATGATCTCGCGCAGGTGCCAGGCGATCGCCTCTCCTTCTCTATCCAAGTCGGTTGCGAGATAGATGGTGTCGGCTTTCTCGGCCAGACTTTGCAACTCGCTGACCACCTTCTCCTTGCCGGGCAAAATCTGGTAGTTAGCCTGCCAGCCAGCGGTCGGATTGATACCCATCCGGGCAAACAGGGCCTTGCGATCCTTGGCTGCCTTTTCAGCTTCGCTCAACTTGATGCCGCGAATGACGGGTTTCTTGGGCTCGGTGCTGGCGCTGCCGCTGGTGGGCAGATCGCGAACATGACCAACGCTGGATTTCACCACGTAGTCCTTGCCCAGATATTTGTTGATCGTCTTGGCCTTGGCCGGAGACTCCACTATGACCAGTGATTTGCCCATGCTGTAACTATTATCCTCATTGCACCCGACGGGGTTGGTGTGCGGTTTTGTGGGGCTGTATAAGAGATTTGGCGCGAAAAAGCAATCTTGTGAGCAAATTTGCCTGACCAGCCCGAACCACACGGCTTCTTTTATTGCTTCTTTATTTATTAATGCGAAGGCAACAGGCCGGACGCAACCGCTTTTTCAATTTTCTGCCATACCGCCCCTCTTTTTATATCTGAAACGACATAAAAACGTCTGCTGGTTACAGGCTTGTTACAAAAACATAAAATCTCTTTATAATGGCCCAACCCCGACGCATTGTGCGCGGAAGGAACCGCTACCCATCATAAAAATCGAAAGGATGTACTCAATGAAGCACTTCGAGGTCAATTTCGACGGTCTGGTCGGCCCGACTCATAACTATGCAGGCCTCTCCTACGGCAACGTTGCCTCCCAGAGCAATGCCCAGGAAGCCTCCAATCCGAAAGAGGCCGCCAAACAGGGGCTGCTCAAGATGAAGGCGCTGACCGAGCTTGGCATGACCCAGGGTGTACTGGCGCCACAAGAGCGCCCCGATCTTGCCACCCTGCGCCGCCTCGGCTTCACCGGCAACGATGCCCGGGTGCTGGAACAGGCCGCCAAACAGGCTCCCGCCGTACTGGCCGCCTGCTATTCGGCCTCCAGCATGTGGACCGCCAACGCCGCCACCGTCTCCCCGAGTGCCGATACCCGGGATGGCCGCATTCACTTCACACCCGCCAACCTGACCAACAAGTTTCACCGATCACTGGAGCCGGACGTCACTGGCCGTATCCTGCGCGCCGTGTTCAACAATGATCGCCACTTCAGCCACCACCTCCACCTGCCGGAAAATGATCACTTCGGTGACGAGGGGGCGGCCAACCACACCCGCCTCTGCCGCGCCTACGGCGAGGCGGGGGTCGAGCTGTTTGTCTATGGCCGCAGCGCCTTTGACTACTCCCGCCCGGCGCCGAAGCGCTATCCGGCCCGCCAGACTCTGGAGGCAAGCCAGGCCATTGCCCGCCTGCATGGCCTTGGCGAGGAGAGCGTGGTGTTTATTCAGCAAAACCCGGAGGTGATCGATCAGGGAGTGTTCCACAACGACGTGATCGCAGTGGGCAACCAGAATGTGCTCTTCTTCCACCAGCAAGCGTTCCTCAACACCGAAGCCGTGCTATCAGAGATCAGCGACAAGTTTGGCGAGGGGGATTTGCACTTTATCGAAGTGCCGACTGCCGAGGTATCCGTGCTGGATGCGGTGAAATCCTACCTGTTCAACACCCAGATCCTCACCCTGCCGAGCGGCGAGATGGCCATTATCGCCCCCACCGAGTGCCGCGATAATCCGGCGGTGTCGGCCTATCTTGGCAAGCTGCTGACGCAGGAGACTCCGATCAAGGCGGTCCACTATATGGATGTGAAACAGAGCATGCGTAATGGTGGCGGCCCGGCCTGCCTGCGACTACGGGTTGCCATGAACGATCAGGAACTCGCTGCGGTCAATCCGGCCTGCCTTATCAACGACAGCCAGTTTGCCCGCCTCGATGGCTGGGTAGATCGCCACTACCGCGACCGCCTGACCCTCGATGACCTGCGTGATCCGACCCTGGTGCAGGAGTCTCGCAGCGCGCTGGACGAGCTGACCCAAATCCTGAAACTGGGTTCCGTCTACCCGTTCCAGCGCTAGATGTGATGATCGGGAAGACTGCCGACACTGGCAGTCTTCTCTTATCTACCTCACCCCCTTGCACGGATGCTCTTTTGTGCAGAAAATCAGCATGCAACTTGCTGATAAGCTTGATTTTTGAGCTGGATGTATCAAAAAATCGACGAACAGTCATTTTTTGCTGCCAGAAACGCTTCAAGGGGTTCACAAAGAGCGAAGATCTGTTAGTATGCGCCTCGCACTTGGGGAGGGGTTCCCGAGCGGCCAAAGGGATCAGACTGTAAATCTGACGGCTCTGCCTTCGAAGGTTCGAATCCTTCTCCCTCCACCACTTCCCCGATTGTAATGGCTCAATACAATTTGTTTTGCCCCTGTGGAGGGGTTCCCGAGCGGCCAAAGGGATCAGACTGTAAATCTGACGGCTCTGCCTTCGAAGGTTCGAATCCTTCTCCCTCCACCATCATTCAGAAAACCCGGCCT
>NZ_CAWLMI010000088.1:0-9669 GCF_963862045.1 Aeromonas sp. 159
CCGATCTTGCTCCAGCCCGCCATTACGAACATCAGCGCCAGCAGTACACGACCCGCCAGCAGCGCTACATCTTTCATCTTGTCCATTTCATATTCCTCGTTTGTGTCACATCACCGCTGACTGCTTCAGGGTAGGTCAAATAACAGGGCTTGGCTGGCACTGGTCGCAACCAGCTCCCACCGGTATTCATCACGACTGAGTACCCCGTCGCCGAGTCGGGCAGCCAGACCATTAGCGGTCAACTCCCCTGAAATCATCTGCAGGTAACCGTGTCGGCCAGCCAGTGCCCATTCGAGCGTCTCGCCCGGGGCCAGTTCCAGCCGCCATACGCGGGCCTGTTGGCGGATCCTGAATGATCCTGCCTCGCCATCCGGTGACGCCACCAGCGTCAAGCCCGATCTGGACTCGATCTTCTTCTGCTGATATCCGGGTGGCGTGCCGAACTCGTTCGGCTCGATCCAGATCTGCAACAGGGAGAGAGGATCCGTCTGCGAGGGGTTGTACTCGCTGTGGCGGATCCCGCTGCCTGCACTCATCAGCTGGAAATCCCCTGCCGGGATCTGCTCGGCATGGCCGAGGCTGTCCTTGTGCTCTATGGTGCCTTGCAGCACGCAGGTGAGGATCTCCATATTGGCGTGAGGGTGGGTGGCGAATCCGCCACCCGGCGCAACCAGATCCTGATTGATCACCCGCAGTACCGAGTGTCCCATCCACTCCGGGTCATAGTAGTGACCGAAGGAGAAACTGTGGCGCGCGTCCAGCCAGCCAAAGTTGGCCTTGCCCCGCGCTTCTGCGGCTCTCAATTGCATCATGGTCTGCTCCTCATCTAACCGGGGTTCGACTTAGCGTTGGTTGCCACCACCGATGCCGAACGGAATACGGTATTCGCTGCTCTGGCCAGCCAGGCTGACGGTCAGGTTGCCCTGGGTACGGCTCGGGATCCGCACCTGCTGGGTGCCAGTCAAGTTGGCGTGGACTGATGCCAGCAGATCACCAGACTCATCACGCACTTCCAGCATCGGATTGGCTTTGCCATCCATTGCGGCAGTGGCGTTCCAGTTCACAAACAGCACGCCGGGCATGGCATTGAAGTCAGCCGGTACGGAAGCTTGGGCGAAACCAGTGGTCATCAGGCCTGCAACGGCCAGCATCTTGATTACGTTTTTCATGTTCATTCACTCTCTTGTTTTATATGTCATTGCCAAGGCCTTTTCGGCCAGAATCAATGCATCCATGCAAGAGGTTATTCAAATAGTGTGTTGTTCTTTCACCGACATCAGACAGACCGATTTGGTGTGTCACAGTGCGGAACTACCCGCATATTTGGCCGCTCGACGTTCCTGCCTAAGCGTTGATTGAATATTAAAGTGACATGACCTAACTTGTTAGCGAGATAAACTGGCAAACATATTCAAAAAAATTGAAGGTGAGGAATGGCCAAGGAATCGAACAAGGAGCGGGCGCTGACCCTGGAGGCAATCCGGGTGCTGGATGCCATCGACCGCCGCGGTAGCTTTGCGGCGGCGGCCGACGAGCTGGGCAAGGTGCCCTCGGCATTGAGCTATACGGTGCAGAAGCTGGAAGACGAACTGGATGCCATGCTGTTTGACCGCAGCGGCCACCGCACCAAGTTCACCCCGGCGGGACGCATGCTGCTGGAGCGCGGCCGGGTGCTGCTGGAGGCAGCCGAGCATCTGGTAGGCGAGACCCGGGCGCTGGCCCGTGGCTGGGAGACCGACATCACAGTCGCCGTCGATGCACTTGTCCCGGTGCAGGCCCTCTACCCCTTGGTGGAGAAACTGGCCGAGCAGACCGATACCCGACTGCGGCTGCGGGCCGAGGTGCTGGCGGGTAGCTGGGAGTGTCTGGAAGATGGTCGCGCCGACCTGCTTATCTCCTCCATCAACCCGGACATCATGATGACCGGCATCAAGCATCAGGTGATCAAGGACGAGGTGATGCTCTACGTCGCCCATCCCGATCATCCGCTGCATCAGGAACCCGAACCCTTGGCCGACGAGACCCTGCGCCGCTACCGCGCCATCGCGGTGGCCGACACAGCCCTGCGCAAACCGGTTCTCACCTACCGCCTGCTGGACAAGCAGCCGCGCCTCACTGTCAGCACCATGACGGAGAAACGGGATGCCCTGCTGGCAGGGATCGGGGTCGGCACCATGCCACAGAGCTGGATTGAGGAGGACATCCGGGCCGGACGGCTCAAGGTGATCAGCCCCGAATATCGCCATCAGTTGCAAGTAGTGCTGGCCTGGCGGCGAGACACCATGGGCAAGGCCAAAAGCTGGCTGGTGCGGGAGATACCAAAACTGTTTGCAGCTGGTGAGAAATGAGATCCAGTTAACAGAAATGTTAATTGCATGCCTCACTTGACGCCCAATATCTTTGCTGATTTCATAGCCGCCTCATTGAACCCATGGAAGCTGTAGAAAATGAAAAAGAGTTTGCTGGTTGCCCTCACCACCCTGCCCCTGTTTGCCAATGCCGGCCTGATGGATTCGCTGACCGACAGCGTCACCAGCAGCGTCAAGGATGCGGCCAGCACTGCCGTATCCGGTGCCATGGACAGTGCATCCAACGAAGCCATCAAAAAGGCTCTGGATATCAAGGAAGGCGGCTCCAACAAGCAGGCAGTCAAAGAGAAGCTGGGCGCTCCTGCCACCACCAAGACTGAATCCGGTCTGGAAGTGTGGACCTATGATCTGGATGCCCTGAAGAAGGCTTCTCCGCTGCTGGCAGAGACAACCACAACCCTGCTGAAAGATACCGACGCCGCCAAGAAAAACGTGGTCATCAAGTTCGAAGGCGAAACCGTCAAGAAAGTAGAGCTGACCGACAAGGCTCAGGGCTAAGTTCGCTCGTCCGGTGAAGTGGGTTGCACACCCGCACCGGCACAGATAGCAAGAGGGGGAGCATCAGGCTCCCCCTCTTTTTATTGGTAATCGCCTGCGTTCAACCAAGCTCTGCAGCTCAACGCAATAAACGCAGTAAGCGCAAAAAGGGTGGCCTCGGCCACCCTTGGGTTGATAACAGCAGGCGCTGTTACTGGTTCGCTTCGGCGAACTGCTTCATCGCTTCTGCGTGCTTGGTCATGCCGGCGGCACGCTCGTTGAGCTTCTTGATGAACTCCGCCTTCTTGGCCGGATCTTCAATGCGGTCATAACGTTGCTGCAGGTTGGCCTGAATCTGCTCCGGGGTCATGCTCTGCATGCGGGCCATCTTGTCGTGGCGGCCACCGTGGTGTTTGCCACCCATCATGCCACCACCGTCCATCGGGCAATCCACCATGGCACCGGGCTGGCCAGTGGGGGCTGCTTCACTGGCTGCATAGGCGCCCAGCGGCAAGCCAAGGATCAGGGTGGCGGTCAGCAGGGTTTTGGTCAGCTTTTTCATGGTCTATCTCCTGTAGGGATGATTCTGGTTCGGCGCTCTTGCCTTGCCCCCAAGTAAACACCCTGTCGGTGTCTGAACTTTGCCAGCATCGCCCTTTTTTGTAGCAGAGTGTGGCATCGTGCGGATCTGGCACACTTTGACACAAACCGTGCAGCGTATTTTCGTATACTCGTGCCAACGCCAAGCAGGGGAGGTATTCATGAACCAGGGCAACACCCACATTCTGGTGGTCGACGATCACAGCGAGATCCGCGATCTCTTGAAACGCTTTCTGGAACAGCACGGCCTGCGAGTCAGCTGTGCCCGAGATGGCAAGGAGATGAAGCGGCTGCTGGAGGAGCGGGAGTTCGACCTGCTGGTGCTGGATCTGATGATGCCGGGTGAAGATGGCCTGACCCTCTGCCGCGAGCTGCGGGTCAAATCGAACCTGCCCATCATCATGCTCACTGCCATGGGGGAAGAGACCGACCGCATCATCGGATTGGAGATGGGGGCCGACGACTATCTGGCCAAGCCTTTCAATCCGCGCGAGCTGCTGGCGCGGATCAAGGCGGTGATGCGCCGCACCCAGGCAGAGACCCAACCCGCCGCCGAGACCCTGACTCGGGATCTGCGCTTCGATCGCTGGCTGCTCGACGTCAATCGCCGGGAGCTGGTCGATGAGGATGGAGTGGGCCTCAGCCTCTCCACCGCCGAGTTCGATCTTCTCAAGGTGTTTCTGGAACGCCCGCAGCGGGTGCTGAGCCGGGATCAACTGCTGGATCTGGCCCGTGGCCGCGAGGCGGTAGCCTTTGATCGCGCCATCGATACCCTGGTGAGCCGCCTGCGCCGCAAGCTGGAGCGGGATCCCAAGAATCCGGAGCTGATCAAAACCATCTGGGGTGGCGGCTATATGTTCTCCGCCGACGTGACGCAGGTTTAAGCAGTGGGCACCTTGCGACGACTGTGGGCACGGATGTGGCCCAAGGGGCTGACCGGCCAGATCATTCTGGTGGCGCTGGCGGGCTTGATCCTGATCCAGCTGCTCAGCATCCAGATCTACCGCACGGATCGGGAGGAGGCGCTCGGCTTCGTCAACAGCCGCAACGCCATGCAGCGGATCATCTCTGTGGTCAGGCTGCTCTCCCTCTCCCCCCCGTCCCTCTATGACGAGATCCTCAAGGCGAGCCGCAGCGAGACTCTGCTGCTGCGCCTCTCCGACGAACCGCTGCAACCGGATAACCGCAGCCCCCGCTTCGAGCAGCTGGTGCGCTCGCGCCTCAACTACCCCCTCGGCCTCACGGTCGAGATCAGCGCCGAGCTGAAAGAGGATAACCAGCGCAGCAAAGCGTGGGAGCATCACGCCCGCATGATGCGGGATCGCAAGGGGCCGCCCCCGCCGCGGGATATGCGGCTCTACGGCTCCATCGAACTGCCTCAGGGGGGCTGGCTGCAGTTCAGCTCGCTGGTCGACAAGGAGGCGGGTAGCTGGTCGTGGCAGACCACCCTCAACCTGATGCTGGTCGCCAGTCTGGTGATCGGGCTGATGGTGCTGCTGTTTCGTCGTGCCACCCGCCCGCTCAAGCAGCTGGCAGGCAATGCGGAGCGGCTCGGGCGAGGCGAGGATATCGAGCCCTTGAAAGAGGAGGGGCCGACCGAGATTCGCGAATCGATTCAGGCCTTCAACCGGATGCACACCCGGCTCGACCGCTTCGTGCAGGACAGAACCCGGATGCTGGCGGCCATCTCCCACGATCTGCGCACCCCCATCACCAGCCTGCGGCTGCGCACCGAGTTTCTGGCCGATGGCGAGGACAAGGAGCGCATCCAGCAGACCCTGCAACAGATGGAGCAGATGCTGGCCGCGACCCTCAGCTTTGCTCGCGAGGAGGGGCAGCAGGAGGCCACCCGCGAGCTGGATCTGGTCAGCCTGCTGGTCAGCCTGTGCGATGACTACGCCGATACCGGCCAGCCGGTCACCTGTCTGGCGGAGGGCAAAGAGGTCTACGCCTGCCGGGCCAACACCCTGCGCCGGGTGCTGCAGAATCTGATCGGCAACGCCATCAAATATGCCGGCAGCGCCGAAGTGTCGCTGGAGCGGCGCAAGGAGGAGCTGTTGATCCGGGTCTGCGATAACGGGCCGGGGATCGATCCGGCGCGGCTCGATGATGTGTTCAAGCCGTTCGTGCGACTCGATGAAGCGCGCAACACCGAGTCCGGCAGTGTCGGGTTGGGCCTCTCCATCGCCCGCACTCTGGTGCATCAGCACGGCGGCGAGCTGACCCTGCTCAATCGGCCACAAGGGGGACTGGAGGCGCGGATCAGCCTGCCGCTGTAAGTAGTTACTCTATCCGCCAGCCTTGTCATGGCGCCATTTGTATCATGCAAACTTCATCATTTGAGCGCTTGTTCTTCGATCAGAAAGACGGTGATAATCGGTGACCACGGGACGGTATACGGCAACGGATTGGAGCAAGGATGGCCTCTTCCAGGACAGGAGTCATAGTCAGTATCGGGTGGGGGCTCCTGCTGCTCGCCCTTGCCCTGCCTGCCTGGGCCAAAGCCCCGGAAGAACCGATCATCATTACCAACTCCAAAGCCTGGCAGCCCTTCTCCTATATCAATGAGTCGGGCCAGCCGGATGGCCTGCTGATCGATTTGTGGCGTGAATATGCCCGGGTGACCGGCCAGAAGATCGAGTTCAGGCTGGTCGACTGGCAGGGCTCCCTCGACCTGCTCCATAAGGGGAAAGCGGATGTTCACGCCGGACTGCTCTGGTCACCGGAGCGGGACAAACTGTTCGACTATGGCCGGCCTCTCGCCCAGCTCGACTCCCAGCTCTTCTTCTCGAGCGAATTGCGCGGCACCGATGTCCACTACTACCTGCTCCATGAAACGGTCGGAGTGGTAGCCGGTGGCTACGAGGAGTATTACGCCAGACGCTACTTCCCCGGCACCAGACTGCAGACCTTCGACGACAATGACACCCTGCTGGCGGCGGCCTTTCGGGGCGACATAAAGGCCTTTATCGCCGATCTGCAGGTCGCCAACTTCTACATCTATACCTCGGACGATCCCACCCGCTTTATTCCGGTTCGCCACCTCTATACCGACCAGATCCGCTTTGCTGTAAAACAGGGCGACCTTGCTCTGTTAAACCGGCTGGAAGAGGGCTTCGCCAAGCTCAAAGAGAGCGATCGGGAGCGGATCATCCGCAAATGGATGCATGTCGAAACCGTCTACCCCATCCATCTCGGTCCCTGGCTACTGCTGGCCGGTGCATTGATCATGGTGGCCTACATAGTGCAATTGCGCCGCGCCGTTGCAAGCCGTACCACCGAGTTAAGCCGCGCCAACGCCAGACTGGAGAAGCAGGCCAGTACCGACCCGCTGACCGGCCTGCTCAACCGACGGGCATTCATGCCTGCCATGGAGCAGCGGCTGGCAAGCGGGGAGCCCTGTGCCCTGTTGCTGTTCGATGTGGATCACTTCAAGGAGACCAATGACCGCTTTGGTCATGGCATCGGGGATCTGTTGCTGGAAAAGCTGGCCACGACTGTGACCAACCTGTTGCCCGAAGAGGCTCTGCTGGCCCGCATCGGCGGCGAGGAGTTTTGCCTGCTGCTGCCGCTGGCCACGCTGGCAGAGACAGAGCAATGGGCCGAGCGTATCTGCCTGGAGAGCAGCCGGCAAACCCTGCACACCAGCAGCGGCGAGGTGACCCTCTCCATCAGCACCGGGGCAGTCTGGGTAGCCGCAGAGAGAGAGGCTGATGCCGACCAACTACTACGGCAGGCTGATGCCCTCATGTATCAGGCCAAGGGACTGGGGCGCAATACCTGGCAAGCCGCCTCCTATCAGGCATAGCCCCCTGACGGACGCGCAATAAAAACGGCCACCATCGGAAGATGGCGGCCGCATGACAGGTTCCCTATCAGAAGTTGTAGGTCACGCCCAGGTTGTAGCGGCGACCATCCAGTACAGTGCCATAGCTGCTGTAATCCACCGTCTTGTCGAACATGTTGTAGACCCCGGCGGTCAGATCCAGATGCTTGTTGGCCTTGTAGACCAGGCCCATGTCAAAGAAGGTGTAGGAAGGAGTCCCCTCCGCCATCTTGACCCGGCTCAGGTACTCGGAGGTCTCGCCACGGAAGTTTACCCGTGACCAGAGGCTGAGATCCTCGGTGGTTTGCCAGTCAACACTGCCGTTGAACATGTGACGGGGCATCTGGTTGAGGGCATGACCCGCCAGTGGACCACTCTTCTGCTCGGACTGGGTAAAGGTGTAGCTGGAGCTAACCGACCAATCCTCGTTGATGGCCCAATCCATCATCCCCTCGACCCCGCGCATGTTCGCCTTGTCGACGTTGACCCGATCACTGATGAAGTCATAACTGTACCCATTGAGGGTACAGGCGGGATCACTCTTGCTGGTGCAGCGACGCACTTCGGAGATCTTGTTCTTGAAGTCGGTGTTGAACAGGGTAACACCGGCGTTGAAGCCCTGATGACCGTTCCACAGCAGGCCGATCTCTTCACTCACGCTGGTCTCGGGTTTGAGATCAGGGTTACCGACCAGCATGCCATCCAGGCTGCCACCACCGGTGACCTGGCCCCAGTTGGCCGCCGACATCCGCAAGTCAGGGGAGCGGTAACCGGTTGATACGCCCCCTTTCAGAGTCCAACTGTCATCCAGATGCCAGACGCCGTAGAGACGCGGGCTCCAGTGAGAACCGTAATTCTGATCCCGATCCATGCGTGCGCCCCCTGTCAGGGCAAAGCTGTCAGTAAGTGACCACTCATCCTCGACAAACATCGCCCAACTCCAGCGGGTCAGCTGCTCGGCAGGGTTGGCTACTTTCAGGTTATTGCCCTGGTCGTGCAGATCCTCATAGCGATACTGACCACCGACACTCAGGTAGTGATCCCCCAGAATAAACTGGGTATGGGTATCGGCGATGGTGTTGGTAAGCTCCATCTTGCGAGCGGGGTTGCTGTTGGTCTCCTGCTGCAGATAGCTGCTGGAAGAGCCGAAATCATACTGGCCATCATGAGTCAGCGCATAGTTGGTGCGCTCATAGCGATAAAGGTTATCTTTCGCCTTGGCAGCCAGTGAATTGCCGGCCGTGCGATTCCGATCCTGTAGGCTGCGACTGGCTTCCAGATCGAAGCGGTTATGGTCATCAGGCTTGAAACTAAGCACCACCGTGCCACTGCGAGTCTCTTGCTCGGCAAAACCCTGGGTAAACTTATCCTCGCCACGATGGGCCAGCTGACCATTGAAGCGCAGCCCCAACACGCCATCGATCAGTGAACCTGCGGTATAGGCATCGGTCTGGAAGCTGTTGCCGGCATCTTTGTTCTCCTGGAAGGTCGAATCAGCGTGTACCGAACCCTGCCAGGCCAGACCGGTAGTCTTGCGGGTAATCACGTTAATCACGCCGCCCATGGCATCTGAACCATAACGGGATGACATGGGCCCGCGGACGACCTCAATCCGCTCGATTGCCTGTAGCGGCGGTAACCAACCCTGCTCGATACCGGGTCCATCACTATTGGGGCGGGTACCACGGCTATCCACCTTTTTACCATCAACCAGCATCAGGGTGTATTTCGAGCCCATACCGCGAATGCTGATATCACTGCTGCTGCCACCACCGGTCACTACCACACCGGGAACATCCTTCAGTGCGTCGGTCACATCGCGATAGGCGCGCTTCTCCAGCTGCTCGCGAGTAATGACAGAGATAGAAGCTGCGGAATCCTCGATTTTTTGCTGAAAACCCGAGGCGGTGACAACCATCACTTCCTGTTCGGAAGCTACGGCGTGAATAGAAAGAAGAGAACCGATCAGCAAGGCAAGCTTGCTTGGTTGTATTGTTGTCATGATTTGGCCTGAACGTTTCAAGTAGGAAAGTGGCGTATTCCCTTACTTCACTCGTTACAAGACCCGGCCTCCTGCCGGGGACGGCGATTAATAAATGCTCATTTGAAACGCAACTTATTAATCGGTCTGGATTGTAACGACCAGGGCAAGATCAATCAAACAATAATCATTATCATTTAAGTAATTATAGTTAAATCCGCTTGAACGCGAAGCATGAGGCAGATGCTATATAACATCATGATTTGTAATGATAAGTTTACTTATAGAAGGGATTGGCAGGAGCAGGCTGCAAACCAGTGCTGATAACAATAAACCAGACACCAGGATTTCAGGCAATAAAAAACCCCGCTCGATGAGCGGGGTTTCTTGTATTGGTGCCTGGCAGTGTCCTACTC
>NZ_CAWLMI010000089.1:0-11551 GCF_963862045.1 Aeromonas sp. 159
TCGCTCCGCCCGTGCCCGAGCCTGGCTCGCCGGACGTGATTATGTGCTGCCGGAAGATATCCAGCTGCAAGCCTATCCAGTGCTGCGCCACCGCCTTATTCCCAGCTATCAGGCACTGGCCGACAATCTGGATAACGATATCCTGATCGCCCAACTGCTGGATCAGGTGCCATGTCCCTAGATCCCAGTCTGCATCCCGATATCGCCCTGTCCCTGCCACGGCTGCTCAATATCCGGCTCTGGGCCAAGGCCAAGAAGCCACCTCACGCAGGCAGAAGCAGCAGCGAACGCGGCAAACCGGGCCGCTCTCCCGGACTCACGTTTCGGGAGCTGCGTGCCTATCAGGCTGGTGACGAGGTACGCCATATCGACTGGCGAGTGACCGCACGCCTCGGTCGTCCCTATACCCGCCTCTATAGCGAGGAGCTCGATCAGGCGCACTGGCTGCTGCTCGATCTCTCTCCTGCCATGTATTTCGGCTCTACACTGCAGCTCAAGGCGCGTCTCGGGTGCGAGCTGGCAGCAGCCCTGATCTGGCAAGGGGAGAAGCAGCACAACACCCTGATCTGCCACGGGCTTATCCCCCATCACCAGAGCCAGCGCGGCAGCGTGCTGCCCCTGCTCGAATCCCTCTGCCATCACTATCAGCAAGGGCTGGCCCGCCTGGCGCTTTCTCACTCGCTGGCCGACACCTTGTCCGGCGTGAAGCTGCCTCACGGTGCCAAGCTGACGATCATCACCGATCACAGACCCTGCGAGTCGGTACTCTGTCAGCAATTGCAACTGCTCTCACGGCGCCACGATATTCACTATTGGCAGATCCGTGACCCCCTCGAGGCAGCCCTTCCCTCTAATGGCCAACTGCCGGTGGCCATTGATCGGCCAGGGCAACACTATCAGGGCTGGCTGGATGGGAGCCATGCCGGTTTCTCCCGCCGCTACCAGCAAGCTGCCGAACAGCAACTGACCCACGGCAAGCAGCAGTTGCTGCCGCTGGTGCAGCGCCTCTATCTGCTCGATAACGGCCAGACGCTGCAACAACAGTGGCAGGAGGGGTTATGTCATCAGGGATGATCTCGCCCGCCGAACTCGACAGCGCCAGTCCCGCCTCCGAGGCCATCACTCCGCCGCTGGCCGCCCTGATGCGAGACATTCACCCAGGGCGGGATCTGATTGAACAGAGTCTTGACCCCAGAGTGCAGGCGCTATTGTGGCTATTGATCACAGGTCTATTGCTGCTGCTGATCGTCCTGATTGCCCACAGGGTGATACGTTACCGCCGCTGGTGTCGTCAGCTGGAGGGAGATCCCGCACTGCTGGTGGCACGCATACAGGAGGCCCTGCGTCATGAAGCACTGCAACGCTGGCCCGAGGCGCGCCAGCTGCAGGGAGAGGCGTGGCTCGCCTTCGTCGATCGTCACGGCGGCAGCGATTTCAGCCAGTTCTCGTCTCACTGGAGCAATTGGCTCTATGGCAGCCAGAACCCGACTCGCGAGCAGAGCGAACAGCTTCGGCAACATTATCGCCGTTGGGGTCAAACCCTCTTCTTCCAGCTCTCCCCCTGCTCGAGGCGTAAAACCGCGTGGAGGTATCCATGATCCTGGCCTGGCCCTGGTTTGCGCTGGCGCTGGTGCTGCCCTTGCTGGTGCGCTTCGGCTTGCCGCCCCTGCGCCGCGGCTATCTGGCTCACCCCGGGTTTGCGCTGCTGCGTCCTCAGGCCGGATTGCCGCTCTGGCGCGCCATGCTGCTCTGGTGCGCTCTTATTCTCGCCCTCTGCCGCCCCCAGTGGTGGGGGGAACCGGTTATCCAATATGAAGGGAGTCGGGATCTGCTGCTGGCAGTGGATCTGTCAGACAGTATGCGCACCCCTGATATGCTCGATAACGGCGAGCAGCAAGCTCGGTTGACGGCGGTGCGCCAGCAGATCAAGGCGCTGATCGCCAAACGGGCCGGAGACAGGGTGGGCCTCATCGTATTTGCCGATCACGCCTATCTGCTCTCTCCCCTCACTCAGGAGATCCCTGCGTTGTTGACCTTGAGCGACGAGCTCGATTTTGATCTGGTCGGCCGAACCACCGCCCTTGGCGAAGCCATCCAGCTGGCACGTCAGCATGGGGATCCTGGTCGCCCCACCGCCCTGCTGCTGGTCACTGATGGCCGCAATACCGCAGGCAATGCCGACCCGCTGCAGGAGGCCAAACTCGCCGCAGCGCAGGGAATACGGATCTACACGCTGGGGGTCGGGGCCGATCCCGATACCTTTATCCAACCCTACGATGAGGCGGGCAGCGGTCAGGCCGATCCCAGCAGCGAACTGGATGAGCCGCTTCTGAAAGAGCTGGCACAGACAGGCCAGGGGCGTTACTTTCGGGCACGCACCCAAAGCGATCTCGATGCCATCAACGCGACCCTCAATGCCCTTGAACCTGCCCCCATGCCGATTGCCCAGTACCAGCCGGTGATCGAGCTCTACCCCTGGCCATTGGCACTGCTTTGTGGCTTGCTGCTTCTGCCATCAGGGCACGGCAGACTGGAGTTTCGCATGGTGCGTAACTGGCTGGCACGAGGCGCGCGCAGATGGAGCTGATCTTGCTCCGCCCTCTGTGGCTGATCGCACTCATCCCCTGGCTCTGGCAAGGGTGGCACCGTCGTCGCCAGCCCCCGCTGCTCGCACCTGCGATGCAGGCTTATCTGCTGCCAGCATCCCGTCCTCAACGTCCCTGGCTCTGGCTGGCAACCCTGCCCGTCATTTTGGCCCTCAGTGGTCCCGCACTGCGCGGTGAGCTGCAACAGCAGCCTGCAGCACCGCTAGATATCTGGCTACTGGACTTGTCACGCTCGATGACCGCCACCGATCTCAAACCGGATCGGGCAACCCGGGTCAGATGGCAATTACAGCAGCTGCTGAGCCGCGCCAAGGGCGAGCGCATTGCGCTGATCCTCTACGCAGGCGACGCCTACTTCGCCATGCCGCCAACCCGGGATCATCAGGCCCTTTCGCTGTTACTGCCCGACTTGCGCCCCGATATCATGCCGTTGCAGGGCAGCAACCCGGCGCGGGCGGTGGAACTTGCCATGAAGCAGCTGGCCCCTGGAGAACAAGCGCGTCTGCTGCTGATCACCGACGACCTCACCCAGAATCAGATGACCCAAATCGCTGCTCTGTGGCCCTGCCAGCAACGCCTTCTCTGCCGCGACACCCAGTCGGCACGCCTCGATATTCTGCTCGCCAGCAGCGGTCAACCGGCCCCCATACCCGCCATTCCGGCCAATGAGTTGGGGTTTGCCGCCCGCATGCCCGCGCAGTTGCCCGCCCCCGATAGTCAGGCCATTGCCGCTCTGGCCAACCGTCTCGGCGGTGAGCTGCAGTGGCTTGGCAGCGACGTCCCCCGCTTTGCTCCCCTGCCCACCACGACCTCGGCCCTCACCTCGGCGCCACTGGATCTTGGCCCCTGGCTGCTGATCCCCTTGTTACCACTGGCCTTGCTGGCCAGAGTCGGCGCCCGGTTGATGATGGCGCTGATGGTGGGAGCTCAGCTGCTTGCGCCACAAGATCTGCAAGCAACAGAGAGGGGGGATCTGCAAGCGATGCAGGCTTATCAAGAGGGGGATTTTCAGCGGGCAGCCCGCACCTTCAACGATCCAGTCTGGCGCGGCAACGCCTGGTATCGAGCTGGTGCCTACCGGCCAGCCATCGCAGCCTATCAGGAAGCAGAGAGTGCCACCGCCCACTACAACCGCGGCAATGCCCTGCTGCAACTGGGGGAGTTTGCCGCAGCCAAAGAGGCCTATCTGGCCGCTCTGGCACTGGAGCCCGGCCATGAAGATGCGCTCTATAACCTCTCTCTGTTGCAAGGCGGTGCGGCCGCCGCTCCCGATACCAGCACCAGCACCAGCAAGCAACCCAAGCCATCGGCTGAACAGCAGGCAGCAGCAATGCCCCTGCCCCCCTCTCCCCCGGTGTTGCTGCTGGAGCAGCGACTGCGCAAAGAGGCACTACGCCGGGATCTGATCAAGGTGGAGTATCCCTGGTGACACGGGCAGGATGGGGGTTGTTGCTCGCACTCGCGAGTCCACTTTGCTGGGCCTTGCCCCCCCGGGCAGAGCTGCTGCCGGGGGCTGACCCCAGCGATTGGCTGCTGATCATCGAAGCGGATGGCGAGCGCCAGAACAGCGAGCTGGAGATCTCCCCCCTACTGCGCCAGTTTGTAGTGGGCAGAGTGACCATGAGCCGGGTCACCACCCCGGTACAACAACTGACTCGCTGGCAGATCCCGCTGCACCAGAGCGACTCACCCGCTAATACAAAGGTGGTGATTGCCCCGCTCAAGCTCGGAAATGAGTTCACTCCCTCGCTCACCCTGCCATTGAGAGAGGTGAAAACAGCGGCGCTGCCGCAACCCGCAGCCCCCTCGCCCCTCGAGATGCAGGCCAGCCTTGATCATCAGGGCCCGCTCTATCCCGGCCAGCCGGTGATCTACCGGCTGACACTATGGCTGCCCACCAGTATGCAAAACCCGGCCCTGAGCGAACTCAGCTCTGCCCACTTTACCATCCGTCGCCTCGGTAGCGACGAGTGGATCGCCCCCGTTCAGGCTGGTCTACCCGGCCGGCTCACCCGCAGCTGGCTCATTCAGGCAAAAGCGCCTGGGCTATGGCTCCTCGACTCACCCCGCTTGCAGGGGCAGCTCACGCAGCAAGGGAACAAGCCGCAAAAACTCTCGGCCCGCGCGGCACCACTCGAGGTTCGGGTCGACAAAGCCCCCGCCACGCCGGTGGCCACCCGGCTGACCCTGAGTCAACGGCTTGAACCGGCCTCCACGGGGGAAGTGGGTGAACCACTGATCCGTATCCTCACCCTGACCATGGAAAATGGTGACAGCGGCCAGATACAGCTTGCCCCCCTGATGGCACATCAACTGCCAAACGGCATACAGGCACATCCCGATGGCGAGCAACAGCAGGAGCGTTACCGAGATGGCAAGCTGCTGTTTGAGCGACAGTGGCGCCAGACTCTGGTCGCGGAGCAGAGCGGCGACTACCAGCTGCCCCCCATTGATCTGCCCTGGTTTAATACCCAAAGTGGCCGGATTGAGCAGGCCAGCCTGCCTGCCATCACGCTGACGTTTCAGGCAACGACAAATCGGCAACCTGATCAGCAGACATCGCAGATGGCACTGCGAGAGAGCCTTTGGTGGGTCGTGCTGGCCATAACGCTGCGTGCGCTATGGCGCCACTGGCCCCGCTGGCGCGCCTTCTATCAACTGCAACGTGCCCTTGCCCAACACCAGCCGGATGCCAGTCGCAAGGCGCTGATCAAGTGGGCGACCATGCGCTGGCAGGTCTCCTATTATCAATTAGGCCAGTTGCCTGACGCTGGGCATAATCGGCTCGGCAACGCGCTCGCCGCACTCGAGCGAGCCTGTTTTGCACGGCCCTCTTCTGGCCCGCCCATCGAGTGGCGCGCTCTAGCGCGTACCCTCAGGGCTGATGAAACGGCCGGTATTGCGTACCTGATTTACCTGCTGGCGCACGGGAGTTCCCGCTCCCGCCGCCACGCCCCCTGACAAGGATTGCCCAATGGCACTGCTGTTTTTTAGAAAAAAACGTGCTCAGCAGCATATTGGTGGAAATGATCCGGCCACTTCGCCGGTCTCTGATCCCATGGCTGACAAACAAACCAAATTTGAAGCACTGGTTCATGCGCTGCATGGCGATCTCTACCGGTATGCCTACTGGCTGACCCGGGATCCCAACGTAGCGGAAGATCTGGTGCAAGAGACCTTCCTGCGCGCCTGGAAGGCTATCGACACCCTGCAGGATGACAAGGCGGCCAAGGGGTGGCTGATCACCATCCTCAGACGGGAAAACGCCCGCCGCTTTGAACGCAAACAGCTGGAGCTGGTT
The DNA here is from genome assembly GCF_963862045.1 of Aeromonas sp. 159. Lineage (NCBI taxonomy): Bacteria > Pseudomonadati > Pseudomonadota > Gammaproteobacteria > Aeromonadales > Aeromonadaceae > Aeromonas > Aeromonas sp. 159. The sequence goes on from NZ_CAWLMI010000089.1 coordinate 5,908, forward strand.
GATCTCGACGATCACCCTCAACCCCAGCACGATGCACTGCACAGCGAACAGGAGATGGAGAACGAGTGGTTGCACCGTCACATCGCCCGGTTGCCCGAGGAGTATCAGGAGCCACTGCTGCTGCAAGTTGTGGGAGGATTCAGTGGTGAGGAGATTGCCGAGATGCTCGGCCTCAACAAAAACACCGTCATGACCCGACTGTTTCGCGCCCGCAACCAGATCAAGGAGGCGATGGAGCAGAAGAACCAAGCAAGAGGACACGGACATGGATGAACTCGAATTTCGCCGCAACGCCATGATCCAGCCCAACGATCAACAACCGGACTTTCTCAAAACTGCTGAAGCAAGCCAAGCCAATCGGAACTACCTCGACGAGATGAAGCAGTTCGACAGAAGCCTCAAGCGTGCCATGCAGGTAGAGGTTCCCGCCGGACTGGCCGAGCGGATCCTGCTCAGGCAAGCCATGCTGCAAGACAGTGACGCGCCAGATGAGATGCCGCCATCCCGACCCCTTGGCACGGCGCCGGTCAAGATCCGGACATCGACATCCTGGCGCCAGATCGCCCTGGCTGCATCGGTCGCCTTCCTGCTGGGAATGAGCACCCGCTGGCTCACGCTGCCAGAAACGGCTCCTGCGGCCCTCTCCCTCGCACAGGTGGCGATGGCTCATGTCTATGGCGAAGAACCCTTTATTGAAGGTGTCGATGAGCAGGTCAATCTGCATAACATCAATGCCAAGATGGAGAAGTATGGCGCCACCTTAAGCGGGATGGATGGGCTCAAGGTGACCTATGTCAATCACTGCTCGTTTTATCAGGGACCAGCCTTGCACATGGTGATCCAGGGAAAGATGGGGCCTGTCACCCTCTTTTTAGTGCCCAAACATGTTCCATTAACCCTGCAACAGGCCACCTTTGAAGATGGCACCCTCAAAGGGGAGATCGTCCAGCTCAAAGGCGCCAATATGGTACTGATTGGCGAGATGAAAGAGCCACTTGCCCCCGTTGCCAACGCCCTGCAGTCACGTCTGCAGTGGGACATTTAACATCGCCGGTTAACAACCTCAGATCCATCCTCAATAGCAGGCGGCGGTCACGAGCCGCAGCCTGTTCTCCCCCTGATTACTCCTCTTTGTCACTCATTTGCCTCAAGATTTCGAAAAATTGACAAAATTATTTTTGTGACGGAGATCGGCAATCCAGGTCAATAATCCACCTTTAGCCCCTCAAAATGATGAATTAAACAGCAAGTTAAAACAAATGATTAACACATCGATCACTTTTATGTATTCTGCTGTCACTGGTCTGATTTCTTACCTCCTACCAGATCCATAGAATCACGCCAGAATTGATTGGGAAGAAGCTGAAATAAAAACGGATTTTGTCGAGGTTTGCATTGAACGTGCAGCCAATATCGGCAAAAAAATCTGCCTACAAGAGAGAACACCATGACGACAACTATTTTCAAGAAGAGCCTGATTGCCGCCACCATCGCGCTGGCCACCGGTCAAGTCCATGCCGCGGCATTCCAGTTGAACGAGCACTCGGCCTCCGGTCTGGGTCGCGCCTATGCCGGTGAAGCGGCTATCGCCGACAACGCCTCCGTTCTGGCCCGTAACCCGGCCGCCATGACCACTTTCGACAAGATGGCAGTTTCTGTGTCCGGTACCTACATCAAACCGGATGTCGATGTGGATGGTGCTGTTTACGCTGGCGCGAACAAAATGGCTCCAGCCAGCGAAAGTGGCATTGCTCCGGCAGCCTTCGTTCCCGCCTCCTACTTTATTCAGCCGCTGAATGACCAGTGGGCTTGGGGTATTGGCATCTTCTCCAACTACGGTCTCTCCACCGAATACTCCAAAACCTTCCCGGCTGGTGCCGGTGCTGGTGATACCGAGTTGATGACCTTCAATATCAACCCGAACATTGCCTATCGTGTCAACGAACACTTCAGTGTCGGTGCTGGTATCAACGCCGTTTACGGTGCCGCCGAACTCAACCGCTATGCCGGTCTGCTGGGCCCGCTGAACCCACCTAGCCAAGGTGGCCCGCTGCCGACAGATACTCGTCTGGCTCACTTGAAAGGCGACACCTGGGGCTTTGGCTGGAACGTTGGTACCCTGTATGAAGTCAATGAAAACCATCGCTTTGCACTGACCTACCGTTCACAAGTCGATATGAGCTTTGACGGTGATTTCCAAGGTGCAAGCTCACTGAATCGCACCGTGGATGGCAACCTGAAGCTGGATCTGCCTGCACAAGCCGAGTTCGCTGGTTACCATCGCCTGAGCCCGCAGTTTGCTGTTCATTACTCTGTAAACTGGACTGACTGGAGCGCCTTCCAGGAGCTGAAAGCAACCAGCAGCCAATGTGCTGGCGGCGTATGTCTGCAAAAAGATGAGAAGTTCAAAGATTCTACTCGCTACTCCATCGGCGGTACCTGGTATATCAACCCGGCATGGGAAGCTCGCATGGGCTTTGCCTATGACAACACCCCGATCGAAGCCGAATACCGTAGCCTGAGCATTCCCGACTCAGACCGTATCTGGTACAGCGCCGGTGCCACCTACCATATCAACACCGATATGAGCGTTGACTTTGGTATGGCTTATCTGGACGGTAAAGAAGTTGACGTCAACGAAGGTCTGCGTAGCCACTCCGACAGCCTGCGTTGGAAAGGAACTTCCCACGGCAACGCCTTCCTGGCTTCTGCCCAGTTCAACATGAAGTTCTGATTATTGATAGAATGGAAAGAGCGCCGCCAGGCGCTCTTTTTTTATCCATAACTTAGATTTCAGCGCACACATGTAGCACACACGTGTTTATTTTTCTTTTCCAATCAAGCTATTAGAGTGCATCATCCCAGCATTTAATCTTGTTTTATCCAGATACTGGCCATTACCGTTGCCTTGCTGGTCATACCATATAAAATCCTGCCTTCATTCATATGACCGATTGAACCTTCGGGTAACAGCAAGGATTTTGCCATGCATCCCATCATCAAACCGTCCGCCATCGCCCTGCTGGTGATCGCGGGTCAGACCCATGCCGCCGGGTTCCAATTGGCTGAACAGTCCGCTACAGGACTGGGACGCGCCTTTGCCGGTGAGGCAGCCATCGCGGATAACGCCAGTGTACTCTCCCGCAATGCAGCAGCCATGACCCGCTTCGATCAGATGGCGCTCTCTGGCGGAGTCATCTATGTCAGTCCTGACGTCAATATTGAAGGCAACACCCGCTTGCCGACCAAAGCCGGTGTCGTCACCTCCGATGCCAGTGCACACGATATCGCCGCCGCAGCCTGGGTACCCAACGCCTATCTCATCATTCCACTCAATGAGCAGTGGCGACTAGGCTTCTCGGCAACCTCTTACTACGGCCTTGGCGTCAAGATGCCGGATAACTACAGCGCGGGACACTTTGGCAATGTCTCCGATATCAAGACCATGGATCTGGGTACCTCACTCGCCTATCGCATCAATGAGATGTGGTCAATTGGTGCCGGGATCTCTGCTATTCAGGGCGAAGGCGAAGTCGGTGGCACCTTCCCTTCTCGCAACCTGATCGCAAAACATTTGCAAGGGGATGGCTGGGCATGGGGCTGGAATGTCGGCACCTTGCTGGAGTTGTCCGAACAAACCCGAATTGGCCTCTCCTACCGTCACGATGTCACTTTGACCCTCTCGGGAGATGCTATCCTGGGCCGACCCAATGCAGATGGCTCCGTTACCGAGATCAGAGATACCGGTAGTCTGGATCTGCCGTTGCCAGCGACGGCAGAGTTGGCGGCGTTCCATCAGCTGACTGACAAGCTGGCTCTCCACGGCAGCCTGAACTGGACCAACTGGAGCAAATTCGTTCAGTTGGAAGCTGATCTCAACAATTTGCAGAACATGCACATCAAGGACGAGCACTGGGAAGATAGCTGGCGCTACGCCATCGGTATGACCTATCAGGTCACTCCCAAATGGCAACTGCGCTCCGGTGTGGCCTATGACGCCAGCCCTGTGCCAGCCGATCGTCGTACCATTTCCATCCCGGATGCCGATCGCCTCTGGTACAGCCTGGGAATGGGGTATCAGTTCACGCCCAACCTGACCGTGGATCTGGGGCTGACCCTGATCGATGGCAAAAAGGTGGATGTCACTGAAAAAATGGAGCTGCAACCGGGTAATCCGATGACGACCTCCACCTTCCAGGGCACTTCCGAAGGGGATGCCTGGCTGGCTGGTGCACAATTGAGCTATCTCTTCTAAATTCCTTCCCTGCAAAAAACGCTATGCCAATTATTGCCTTACTCAATAAGGTGAACACTGGCATAGTGTTCTGCAACACCATAAAATCAACCCAGTACCTTTACTGGAGCAAGGCATGTATTCCTACGTAGCAAGACAGCCGATCCTCGACAGAGACCTCAAAACTCATGCCTATGAGCTGCTCTTTCGCGATAGTCTGAATAATGTCTTCCCGAGCATCTCCTCCCAACAGGCGACGTCACGCCTGGTGGTCGAACAATTCCTGCAACAGAATATCGATCAACTGTTGGGGGGCCGTCCCTGCTTTATCAATTTTCCCCACTCACTGCTACTGGAGGGATTGGCAGAGTGCCTGCCGCCCGAAAAAGTGGTGATTGAGATCCTGGAAGATTCCCCACCGGATGATGCCCTGCTGGAAAAGGTGAAACAGTTGCACAAGCTGGGATATCAACTGGCACTCGATGACTTCACCATGTCACCGGATTGGGAGCGCTTCCTCCCCTTTATCCACATCATCAAGTTTGATCTTCGTGCCACCCCCCTGATGCAGATCAAAGTGTTTATCCAGCGGCATCAGACGCTGGGGCTCACCTATCTGGCGGAAAAAGTAGAGGACAAGGCGGAGTTCGAGCGGGTCAAACAGCTGGGGATCCAGCTGTTCCAGGGCTTTTTCTTCAGCAGACCCGAGATGGTCAAGCAAGCCACCATGGAGCCAGCACAAGTCGTGGTGATGCAGTTGCTCAACGTGGTCAACGAGGCAGAGCCTGATATCAACAAGATTGAGCAGCTACTCGGTCAGGATATCTCCCTCTCCCTCAAGCTGCTGCGCTATGTCAACCATCTCAAAGGTCACACCAACCCTATTTCGTCATTTCGCCAGGCTGCCATCTATCTGGGCAACACCCAGCTAAAGCGCTTTGTTTCGCTGGTAGCCGCGACCAGTGCGGGCAAGGGCAAGAGCGCCGAGCTCTACCAGATGTCGATGATCCGAGCCCGATTCTGTGAACTGCTGGCCCATGCCCACGCCCCGAGCCAGCAGGCACAACAAGCCTTTATCACCGGTCTCTTCTCCCTGCTGGATGTACTGATGGAGCAGCCGATGGACAAACTGCTCGGCACTATCCCTCTTATCGACGATATTCGGCTGGCGCTGCTGGAGCGAAAAGGCAATCTCGGTTTCTACCTCGCGTTTTGTGAAGATTACGAGAGCGCCAACTGGTCACGGGTAACGGCCAGAACAGCCCGCCTGGGGCTGAGCGAGGATAAGGTGAGTCACCTCTATCTGGCCGCCACCACCTGGGTCACGGAACAACTGCTGGCGATGGAAGCCACCAATTAATTCGTTTCGTCATTCACTTCGACCGCGATAGCGGTCGCCTCCCCCCCCCC
>NZ_CAWLMI010000090.1:0-3491 GCF_963862045.1 Aeromonas sp. 159
CCGGGATGATTAGACCACTACAGGATATTTACAACGAGGAGCGACCGCATCATGCGTTGAAATACAGAACCCCCGATGCGGTACATAGGGGGTTCTGAGTGGAGAAATGCTAGTTGAAAATGTGTAAACATATTTCAGGACTAGACATATCTCATCCACATTGATGGTATGACTCAGGGCGAGAGCGGCTCGCGGTGATACTCGGCGCAGCCGCATTCGGGGCAGGTATCGAGCTGCTGGGGATGCAGCACGGTATGGCGCCAGCCACACTGGTCGCACACCATGACCCCGAGCCCCACCCAGTCACCCGCCTCGTAAACACCCTTGTGCTCCAGCTCGTCGGCCAGCTCGCGCCACTCCACCTGGGCGCGGTCGGTCACATCCGCCAGCCAGGACCACGCGGTGTCTTTGAGGGCCAGCATAAAGGCAGACTCTTCCACCTGCGCACTATCGTCATGGCGCCCCTCGTCATAGTTGCCCAGATCCCGCTTCACGTACTCGGCGATGAGCGCCAGTTCGTCCTGAGTGAGGTCGCTGGCCGCCTCCAGATAGGCCTGCACCTTGGCAATCATCCGGTTGAGGCGCTCCCCCTGGAACTCTTCAGTCTCTTGCCACTGCTTTTGCAGCTCGGCAATGAAGGCTTCGTACCCTTTTTGACGTTTGTCCATGGCTCTAACTCCTCTACTAAACCCTGATCTGGCCCGGCTTAAGGCCCAAGGGACGCTGGCGGTTGTTGCCGCCGCAGGATATGGGTATTCTATTGCGATTTCCCAGCTGATTTATCTATTCATTTCACAGATCCGGATGTCACCAATGCAAGAGCAATACGTTCCCCAATCAATCGAACCAGCAGTGCAAAAGCACTGGGATGCCAAGAAAACCTTTAAGGCCGTGGAGAAGGTAGACAAGGAGAAGTTCTACTGCCTGTCCATGTTCCCCTATCCGTCTGGTCGACTACACATGGGGCACGTTCGTAACTACACCATAGGTGATGTGATCTCCCGTTATCAACGCCTCAATGGCAAGAACGTGCTGCAACCCATAGGTTGGGATGCATTCGGTCTGCCGGCCGAGAACGCCGCGATCAAAAACAATACCGCGCCGGCGCCCTGGACCTACGAAAACATCGAATACATGAAGAACCAGCTGAAGATGCTGGGTCTGGGTTATGACTGGGATCGTGAAGTCGCCACCTGCAAACCGGATTACTACCGCTGGGAGCAGTGGTTCTTCACCAAGCTCTACGAGAAGGGTCTGGTCTACAAGAAGACCTCCTCCGTCAACTGGTGCCCGAACGACATGACCGTACTGGCCAACGAGCAGGTGGTCGACAACTGCTGCTGGCGCTGTGACACCCCGGTGGAGCAGAAAGAGATCCCCCAGTGGTTCATCAAGATCACCGACTACGCAGAAGAGCTGCTCAGCGACATCGACAATCTGGAAGGCTGGCCGGAAATGGTCAAGACCATGCAGCGCAACTGGATTGGCCGCTCCGAAGGGGTCAACATCAGCTTTGCCATCGAGGATCAGGCTGAGCAGCTGGAGGTCTACACCACCCGTCCGGACACCTTCATGGGCGTCACCTATGTCGGTATCGCTGCCGGTCACCCGCTGGCGCTGCAAGCAGCCCAGAACAATCCGGAGCTGGCCGCCTTTATCGAAGAGTGCAAGAACACCAAGGTCGCCGAAGCCGAGCTGGCCACCATGGAGAAGAAGGGCATGGCCACCGGCCTCTACGCCATTCACCCGCTGGATGGCCGCAAGGTACCGGTCTGGGTCGCCAACTTCGTACTGATGAACTACGGCACCGGCGCCGTGATGGCGGTTCCGGCCCACGATCAGCGTGACTTCGAATTCGCCACCAAATATGGCCTCGACATCAAGGCGGTCATCAAGCCGGTTGATGGCGACGTCGACGTGAGCGAAGCCGCTTACACCGAGAAGGGCGTGCTGTTCAACTCCGGCGAGTTTGACGGTCTCGACTTCCAGGGCGCTTTTGATGCCATCGCCAACAAGCTGGAAACACTGGGCAAGGGCAAGCGCACCGTCAACTTCCGTCTGCGCGACTGGGGTGTCTCCCGTCAGCGCTACTGGGGTGCTCCCATCCCGATGCTGACTCTGGCTGACGGCACAGTGGTGCCGACGCCGGAAGACCAGCTGCCGGTACTGCTGCCGGAAGATGTGGTGATGGATGGTATCCAGAGCCCGATCAAGGCCGACGCAGAGTGGGCCAAGACCACTTACAACGGTCAGGAAGCGTTCCGCGAAACCGATACCTTCGACACCTTCATGGAGTCCTCCTGGTACTACGCGCGCTACTGCTCTCCGGACTACGACAAGGGCATGCTGGATCCGGCGGCTGCCAACCACTGGCTGCCGGTGGATCAGTACATCGGCGGTATCGAGCACGCCTGTATGCACCTGCTCTACGCCCGCTTCTTCCACAAGCTGCTGCGTGACACGGGTCTGGTCAACAGCGACGAGCCGTTCAAGCGTCTGCTCTGTCAGGGCATGGTGCTGGCCGACGCTTTCTACTACAAGGACGAAAAAGGCGGTAACGTCTGGGTCAGCCCGACCGACGTCAAAGTAGAGCGTGACGAGAAGGGTCGCATCACCAAGGCCATCGATAACGAAGGCCGCGAAGTTATCCACTCCGGCATGACCAAAATGTCCAAGTCCAAGAACAACGGCATCGACCCGCAGCTGATGGTCGAGCGTTATGGCGCCGATACCGTCCGTCTGTTCATGATGTTCGCCTCCCCGGCCGAGATGACCCTGGAGTGGTCCGACTCCGGCGTAGAGGGCGCCCAGCGCTTCCTGCGTCGCCTGTGGCGCACCACCTTCGAGCACGTCTCCGGTGGCGCCGTTGCCGCGCTGGATCTGGCTGCTCTCACCAACGAGCAGAAGGCCATTCGCCGCGAGCTGCACAAGACCATCGCCAAGGTGAGCGACGACGTGGGTCGCCGTCAGACCTTCAACACCGCCATCGCCGCCATCATGGAGCTGATGAACAATCTCTCCAAGCTGGGCAACGACGAGCAGGATCGCGCCCTGATGCAGGAAGCGCTGGAAGCGGTGGTGGTCATGCTCTACCCCATCACTCCGCACATCGGCTTCGAGCTGTGGAAGATGTTGGGCAAGGGCGACGACGTGGATCACGCTGCATGGCCGGTGGCCGATGAAGCGGCCATGGTCGAGACCGAGAAGCTGGTAGTGGTGCAGATCAACGGCAAGATGCGCGGCAAACTGACCGTGCCTGCCGAAATCAGTCAGGCCGACGTCGAGAAGCTGGCTATGGCCGACGCCTCCGTGCAGAAGTTCACCGACGGTCTGACCGTGCGCAAGGTGATCTATGTACCGGGCAAGCTGCTCAATATTGTTGCTAACTAATTGGCTGCCAACTGATTGGTTACCAACTGATCATTGCCAATCTGTGACAGCAAACGGATGATAACGGCGGGCCCTGCGCCCGCCGCTTTCCCTTAATGCAA
>NZ_CAWLMI010000091.1:0-19179 GCF_963862045.1 Aeromonas sp. 159
CTCTCCTGTTGCCGGCGTGGCCCGTCGGGCCACCCGCTTATATTGCAGCTGATGAGCGGCAAGAGCGACATGCTGTCAGTGCTCCTGCCCTTATTCGCGACCCGGCAGTTTTTTCCAGGTCACCTTGTCACGCAAATAGACCGGCGTCGCCTGCTCCACCGGCACAGCCTCCCCCGCCAGCCAGGCGGCGCGGGCCAGCGGCAGCATGTCCTCTGCCGCCGGGAAGCGCACCTGGCTCACCGCCAGCTCATCGGCCAGACCACTCAGGGTCTCGCCATAGGTTTCAAAACCGGTGCCGACGCAGGTCACAGGGCCCGCCAGCTTGCCACGGACGTCAACCAGTGCCGCGGGCTCACTCACCACCTCGTCCCCCACCAACTGCATGCGGCCATCAATTAGCTCATAGCGGCCGAAATAGACCTCGTTCATCCGCGCATCGATGGCGGTCAGCACCTGCTCGGCGCCATCCAGTCGATAGGCACCTTGCGCCATGGCGGCCAGGGTCGAGATGCCAATCAGCGGCACACCTGCACCAAACGCCAGACCTTGCGCCACACTGATGCCGATCCGCACGCCGGTAAAGGAGCCCGGACCACGGCCGAACGCGATGGCATCGAGGTCACTCAAACTTATCCCGGCATCCGCCAACACAGCCTGAACCATGGGCAGGATTTTTCGGGTGTGATCCCGTGGCGCCTCCTCCCAGCGGGAGAACAGCTTGTCACCCACCAGCAAGGCGGCGGAGCAGGCTTCGGTGGCGGTATCAACGGCCAGGATCTTCAACTCATTCATGCTTTCCAATCTCTATAAAATCAGTCAATTACATAACCGGCAAGCGAGATATGCTCACCCGTTGTTCAAATCTGTTAGCTCGCGGCACACTTATTCACCGCGTTCAGTGCGATCGAAAAAACTCCCCAACGTTCCCAACTCCCGGGTGCGAGGGATGGCGGGCAGACTCTTGATAAAGGTGGCGCCGTAAGGCTTGTTGACCATTCGGGGATCACAGATCACCAGTACACCGTGATCACTGCGATCACGAATAAGCCGCCCCACCCCCTGTTTGAGGGCAATCACCGCCTTGGGCAACTGCAGCTCGGCGAAGGGATCACCCCCCTTGAGCTTGCAATCATCCACCCGCGCCTTGAGCAGCGGATCATCAGGGCTGGCAAACGGCAGTTTGTCGATGATAACACACGACAACGCCGCCCCTCGCACGTCGATCCCCTCCCAGAAACTGCTGGTCGCCACCAGCACAGCGCGGCCATTCTCGACAAACTCCTTGAGCAGCCGCTGCTTGTTGTCCTCCCCCTGCAACAAGACGGTGCGGCCAATCTCCCGGCGCAGCACCTCGGCCACCTGGCGCATCACCTGATGGCTGGTGCAGAGGAAGAAACAGCCCCCCGGCGTCTTGTTGATGAGGGGGATCATCAGATTGGCCAACTGCTCGCCACGACCAAAGGCGTTGGGCTCCGGCAGATAACGGGGCACACAGAGCCGCGCCTGCTCGCCATAGTCGAACGGGCTGTCGAGGATCAGCTCAGCACTGCCCGCCAGTCCCAGCTCGGCCTTGAAGTGGTCAAAACGCATATCCACCGTCAGAGTGGCGGAGGTAAAGACCCAGGCTACTTCCGGTCTTTGCACCTCGGCACTGAATCGCTCGGCCACCGAGAGCGGCGTCAGATTGAGGGTGAAATGAAGCCGTGAGCAGTCATACCAGTAGGAGAAACCAGTCTGGTTGACCGCCAGCACTTCACCCAGGCGGGTGCGCAGTTCACTGATTCGTTCGAAGGCGTGATCCAGCTGCTCGCCCCGGCCGAGAGCCAGTTTCAGCACCTCGTAGCAAAGTCCGATGGCATCGTTAAGACGAGCCAAAGCCTGCCCCCAAAGCGGCTGGCGCAGCATGTCGCGGGTATTACCACGACCGCCATCCACCCCGAAGGCGAGACGCAAGTCCTGACTGGCGATAGCGAGCCGGTCCGCCGCCTTGCCGAGCTGGGCCATGTCGTGGGCCTCTGCCCGATAGGCCAGCTGGATATCCTGCGCCAGATCCTGAATCGTTCGGCTGCCTACCGACTTGCCGAAGTAGTTGGTGGCGATCTCCGGCAGCTGGTGCGCCTCGTCAAAGACATAGACTTGCGCTTCGGGAACCAACTCACCAAATCCGGTGTCTTTCACCGCCATATCGGCGAAGAAGAGGTGGTGGTTGATCACCACCACCTGTGCGTCCATGGCGCGGCGTCGTGCCACCACCAGATGGCAGTCGTCGTAATAGGGGCAGTCGCGACCGAGGCAGTTATCGTTGGTGCTGGTGACGTGGGCGAGGATCTCGGCGTTCTCCTGCAATCCCGGAATATCCCCCACATCGCCGTTATCGGTAGCAGTGGACCAGGATTTGACCTTCACCAGATCGTTGAGAATTTCAGGCTTTTGCAGATGGGATTCGCTCAAGAGCCGGTTCATCCGCTCGATGCAGAGATAGTTGCTGCGCCCTTTGAGCAAGGCCACCGGCGGGGTGTAGGAGAGCGCCCCTGTGATGGTCGGGAGATCCCGATAGAAGAGCTGCTCCTGCAGGTTCTTGGAGCCGGTGCTGATCACTACCCGCTTGCCGGACTCCAGCGCAGGCACCAAATAGGCGTAGGTCTTGCCGGTACCGGTCCCCGCCTCCACCAGCAGACGGCCACCACTTTTGATGGCGCGCGCGACCGCTTCGGCCATCTCCAGTTGGGGAGCGCGGGCTTTGAAACCGTCGATATGGCTGGCCAGAGGGCCATCTGGCTTGAACAGGGTCTGGATGGTCAAAAGGGCGTCCCGCAGCAAAAGCGGCCATTATGCCAAAAGCGCGGCAAAAGCGGGACAGATAATCTGCCTAGACGAACAGATCGATCTGATGCTCGGGGTCCGGCTTGTGATCGTCCTCCTCCGCCTTGGGCTGATCACGCTTGGCGGGCGTGCTATACGCCTGCTGGCGCTGCTGGGAGTCACTGTTGTCAGTGCTGGTCTTGCGCAGCTGGTGCTTTTTGCTGATCTGGTTCACTTCCCGCTTGATCTCTTCGCTGCCGGGCGCGGCAGGCGCCCGGGGCAAAATGGGGAACAACAGGTCCTGGCTGGGCATGATGGCGACTCCTGCAGGGGTTATTGTCTAGTTATCGACCAGAAAACCGTTTTCGCCACTTTAATCGATCAAATCACAATTTCGGGTTGCATTTTCTGTCAAGGCAGGTAGTTTAAATCAGGCGTCAATTACGACATCTTATTTTGTAAAGGATTGATTACATGAAGTTCGCCACCCTGAAGACTCATCACCACCATCATCATCCCGACTAGTCTTTCAGGAGGTTGACTGCTGGAAGACACTTAACTGGTGACTTCCAAAAGGACCGCAAGATTCATAAACCCTCGGAAGCACCCACTTCCGAGGGTTTTTTCGTTTTTGACTAGAAGGAAATAGAGCAATGGAAACACAACGTCTGCGTATCGCCATGCAAAAGTCCGGTCGTCTGAGCCAGGACTCCCAAGCCCTGTTCAAGAGCTGTGGCCTGAAAATCAACCTGCGCGAGCAGCGCCTTATCGCCCATGTCGAGAACATGCCCATCGATATCCTGCGGGTGCGTGATGACGACATCCCGGGTCTGGTGATGGAAGGGGTGGTCGACCTTGGCATCATCGGCGAGAACGTGCTGGAAGAGGTGCAGCTTATTCGTGCCTCCCAAGGCCTCCCCTTCGAGGTCAAAACCCTCAAGCAGCTGGACTTTGGTGGCTGCCGCCTTTCGCTGGCGGTGCCGGAAGATGTGAACTACACAGGACCTGCGAGCCTTGCCGGCAAGCGCATCGCCACCTCCTATCCCGGGCTGCTCAAGCGCTTCTTTGACGACAAGGGGCTCGGCTTCAAGAGCGTGATGCTGGGTGGCTCGGTGGAAGTGGCGCCGCGCGCGGGTCTCGCCGATGCCATCTGCGATCTGGTCTCCACCGGTGCAACCCTGGAAGCCAATGGCCTCAAAGAGGTGGAGGTGATCTACCGCTCCAAGGCAGTGCTGGTACAGGCCCCCAACCCCTTGTCCGATGCCAAGCAACAACTCATCGACAAATTGCTGCCCCGCATTCAGGGGATGCAGCAGGCCCGCGAGAGCAAGTACATCATGCTGCACGCCCCCAAAGACAAGCTCGATGCCATCACCGATCTGCTGCCGGGTGCCGAGCGCCCCACCATCATGCAGCTGGCCGGTGACACCAATCAGGTGGCCCTGCACGTCGTCTCCAGCGAGACCCTGTTCTGGGAGACCATGGAGCAGCTCAAGGCCCTCGGTGCCAGCTCCATTCTGGTGCTGCCCATCGAAAAAATGATGGAATAAGGAAGGGATATCATGCAGACCCTGATCTGGAAGACCCTCTCCCCTGCCCAGCAGGCCGACGTGCTGACCCGCCCCGCCCTCAATGACGAGGCCGATATCGGCGCCGTGGTCAAAGAGATTATCGCCGCGGTACGCAGCCGTGGCGACGAGGCCCTGCGCGAGCTGAGCCTGCGCTTCGAGCGCGCCCCCCGTGAGCAGTTGCGCGTCAGCGAAGCCGAAATCGAGGAAGCCTGCGCACGACTGGATGACGAGATAAAAAGCGCCATCGAAGCGGCCATTGCCAATATTCGCACCTTCCATGCCGCGCAACTGCAGCCAGTGGTGCGAGTGGAAACCCAGCCCGGGGTGGTGTGCGAGCTGCGCACCCAACCCATCAGTCGGGTCGGCCTCTATGTGCCGGGGGGCAGCGCACCGCTCCCCTCCACCGTGATGATGCTGGCCATTCCGGCACGCTTAGCCGGTTGCCGTGAAGTGGTGCTCTGTACCCCGTCCCCCGCCAGCGACGAGATCCTGTTTGCCGCCCGCGCCTGCGGCGTCGAGAAGGTGTTCGCCATCGGCGGTGCCCAGGCCATCGCCGCCATGGCGTACGGCACCGAGAGCATCCCCAAGGTGGACAAAATCTTCGGCCCGGGCAACGCCTATGTGACCGAAGCCAAGGGCCAGGTATCCCGCGACTGGCGCGGCGCCGCCATCGACATGCCGGCCGGCCCCTCCGAGGTGCTAGTCATTGCCGACGAGAGCGCCAACCCCGCCTTCGTGGCAGCAGATCTGCTCTCCCAAGCCGAGCATGGCCCCGACAGTCAGGTGGTGCTGGTGACCACCTCACCACTGCTGGCCGATGCCATCGCTGGCGAAATCAAGAGCCAGCTGGCCAAGTTGAGCCGCCGGGATATCGCCGCGCAGGCGCTCGGCAGCAGTCTGGTGATCCTCTGTGACGATCTGACCGAAGCGTGTGCCATCTCCAACGCCTACGCGCCGGAACACCTGATCGTGCAGACCCGCGCTCCCCGTGATCTACTGGATCAGCTTGAGAATGCCGGCTCCATCTTTCTGGGGGCATGGACACCCGAGTCGGTCGGCGATTACGCCAGCGGCACCAATCACACCCTGCCAACTTATGGCTATGCCCGCACCTGCTCGAGCCTTGGCCTCGCCGATTATCAGCGCCGCTACACGGTGCAGGAGCTAAGCGCCGATGGTATTCGCGGCCTTGGCCCTATCGTCGAGCGCATTGCTCAGGCCGAGGGGCTCGATGGCCACAAAAATGCCGTCACCCTCAGGTTGAATGCCCTGGCCACCGCGCCCCAACCAACAGCACAGCAGAAGGATTTGTCATGAGCATTGCCAATCTGGCGCGCCGCGTGGTGCGGGCCCTCACTCCTTATCAATCCGCCCGCCGCATCGGCGGCAAGGGCCACGTCTGGCTCAACGCCAACGAAGCGCCGCTGGCCTATCCCTTCACCATTGAGGGGAGCCGCCTCAACCGCTACCCCGAGTGCCAACCGGCCGAGGTGGTGAACGGCTATGCCGCCTACGCCGGGGTTAATCCGGATCAGGTGCTGGTGAGCCGCGGCGCCGACGAGGCCATCGAGCTCTTGATCCGCACCTTTTGCGAAGCGGGTGAAGATCAGATCCTCATCTGTCCGCCCACCTACGGCATGTACGCCATCAGCGCCGAGACCTGCGGCGTAGGTATCGTCGAGCAGCCGCTGACCGCCAGCCGTCAGCCTGACTGGCCCGCCATTGCCGATCGCCTCAGCGATGTGAAGCTGGTCTTTCTCTGCTCCCCCAACAACCCCACAGGGGATCTGGTGGGTCGCGACGGTCTTATCGCTTTGCTGGAGAAAGCCCGGGATCGCGCCATCGTGGTGGTGGACGAGGCCTATATCGAGTTCTGCCCGGAAGCGTCCGTGGTGGACCTGCTGGCCCGCTTCCCCAATCTGGTGGTGACCCGCACCCTCTCCAAAGCTTTTGCCCTGGCGGGGATCCGCTGCGGCTTTACGCTGGCAAGCCCCGAGGTGATCGCCATGCTGGCCAAGGTGATCGCCCCCTATCCCATCCCCGAGCCCATCGCCCAGATCGCGGCGCAGGCCCTCTCCCCCATGGGGCTGGAGCTGATGCGCGAGCGAGTGATGGAGCTCAACAAGCAAAAAGCCACCTTCAAGGCAGAGCTGGCCAAGCTTGCCTGCGTGAAGGAAGTATTCGAGGACAAGGGTAACTTCGTGCTGGTGCGCTTTGTGGATGGCGCCGCCGTCTTTGCTGCCATGAAGGCCGCCGGCATCATACTGCGGGATTTCTCGACCAAACCCGGCCTTGATAACAGCATTCGCGTCACCATCGGCTATCAGGGCGAGATGGATGCCGTGCTGGCCGTACTGCGTGATCTGCCCTCTCCCACTTTGTAAGACAAGGATGTAGCGATGAAGACCCCGTTTTTGTTTATCGACCGCGACGGCACCCTGATTGAAGAGCCGGTGACCGACAAGCAGGTGGATAGCCTCGCCAAACTGCGCTTCGAGCCCATGGTCATTCCGGTGCTGCGCGAGTTGCAGGCCGCTGGCTACGTGCTGGTGATGGTGACCAACCAGGATGGGCTGGGTACCGCCAGCCTGCCGCTGGAGAACTTCCAGCCACCCCACGACCTGATGATGCACCTCTTTGAATCGCAAGGGGTGAAGTGGGAACAGGTGCTGATCTGCCCGCACTTCCCTACCGACGGCTGTAGCTGCCGCAAGCCTCACCTCGGGCTGGTAAAGGAGTATCTCGCCTCCGGTCGCATCGACTTTGCCAACTCCTTCGTGATTGGCGATCGCCAGACCGATCTGCAACTCGCCGAGAATATGGGTATTGGCGGCATTCGCTACCACCCACAGGATCACGACTGGCTCGCCATCCGTGATCAGCTGTTGTCCAAGGGGCGCGTAGCCTCGGTGGAGCGTTACACCAAGGAGACCCGCATTCAGGTAGCGGTGGATTTGGACCCTTCTGCCACAAACAAGAGCGGCGGCAACCAGATCGCCACCGGTATCGGCTTCTTTGATCACATGCTGGATCAAATTGCCACCCACGCCGGTTTTCAGCTCAAGCTGAACGTCAGCGGCGATCTGCATATTGACGATCACCACACGGTAGAGGATGTGGGGCTGGCCCTCGGCCAGGCGCTGCGTCAGGCCCTTGGCAACAAGCGCGGCATCGGTCGCTTCGGCTTCGTGCTGGCAATGGACGAGGTGCAGGCGGTAATCGATGCGCGCCCGCTGACCGAGCAGGAGGTGGGCACAGCGCTGGACTTGAGCGGTCGCCCCTACTTCGTGTTTGACTGCCCGAGCGGCTTTGGCCGCGACAACGTGGGCGAGATGGCCACCGAGATGGTGCCCCACTTCTTCCGCTCGCTGTCGGACGCCATGGCCATAACCCTGCAGATGAAGGTGGGCAGCGGCAACACCCACCATCAGGTGGAGGCACTGTTCAAAGGCTTTGGCCGCGCCCTGCGTCAGGCCATCCGGGTGGAAGGGAGCGAGCTTCCCTCCAGCAAGGGAGTGCTGTGATGGATGTAAGCAAGCAGAAGCTGATCATTATCGATACCGGCTGCGCTAACCTGGCCTCGGTCAGAATGGCGTTCGAGCGCCTCGGCGTGCAGCCGCTGGTTTCCAGCGTGGCGGCCGATATCGAGCAGGCGGATAAGCTGATCCTGCCCGGTGTCGGCACCGCGGTGGCCGCCATGAAGAACCTAAACGAGCGCGGGCTGGTACCGCTCATTCGCGCCGCCAAGCAGCCGCTGCTGGGCTTTTGCCTCGGCATGCAGATGCTGGCGGAGGCTTCCGAAGAGAGCATGGGTACGGATGACTCGTCAGAGCGCCTTATCGACTGCCTTGGCATAGTGCCGGGCAAGATCCGGCTGATGGAGGTGGACAATTTGCGCCTGCCCCATATGGGCTGGAACCAGATTGAGCATGACGAGAGCCATCCTCTGCTCAAGGGGATCCCGAGCGGCAGCTACTTCTATTTCGTTCACTCCTATGCGCTGGAGGTGACCGACGCGACGCTGGCGACCTGCGACTATGGCCAGCCGTTTACCGCCATCGTCGGTGGGGTTGCAGAGCACAGCAACTTCTTTGGCGCCCAATTCCACCCGGAGCGCTCAGGCGCAGCCGGTGCCCGTTTGCTGCAAAATTTTCTGGAGCTGTGACTAGCATGATCATTCCCGCAATTGACCTTATCAACGGTCAGGTAGTTCGCCTCTATCAGGGGGACTACGAACAGAAGACCGAATACAGCAGCAGCCCGCAGGCCCGCTTCGATGAATATGTCTCCCAGGGGGCGGTGCAGCTCCATCTGGTGGATCTGGACGGTGCCAAGGATGCCAAGGCGCGCCAGCTGCCCCTGCTGACCCAACTGCTGTCAGCTACCGAAGCGCCGGTTCAAGTTGGCGGTGGCGTACGCACCGAACAGGATGTGGCAGACCTCTTGGCCGCCGGTGCCAGCCGGGTGGTGATTGGCTCCACCGCCGTCAAATCCCCGGATCTGGTGGCCAGCTGGATGGAGAAATATGGCCCCGAGCAGATCGTGCTGGCGCTGGACGTCAATATCGATGAGCAGGGCAATCGCCATATCGCGGTAGCAGGCTGGCAGGAGAACAGCGGAGTGACCATCGAGGCGCTGATCGAGCGCTTCCTCCCCGCCGGGCTCAAACATGTGCTCTGCACCGACATCAGCCGTGACGGCACCCTGGCTGGCACCAACGTCGAGCTCTATCGGGATCTCTGCGCCCGCTACCCGAGCGTCGCCTTTCAGGCCTCCGGCGGCATTGGCGGCATCGCGGATATCGAGGCGCTCAAGGGCTCCGGCGTCAAGGGGATCATCCTTGGCCGCTCCCTGCTGGAGGGCAAGTTCTCGGTAGGTGACGCCATCGCCTGCTGGCAAGCCCCCGCAGCCGATACCACAGGAGGCAACTGATGCTGGCAAGACGCATTATCCCCTGCCTCGACGTGAAAGATGGCGTGGTGGTCAAAGGGGTGCAATTTCGCAACCACGAGGTGATGGGCGGCATTGTCGAGCTGGCGCGCCGCTACGCCGAAGAGGGCGCTGACGAGCTGGTGTTCTATGATATCACCGCCTCCAGCGATGCGCGGGTAGTGGACAAGAGCTGGGTAAGCCGGGTAGCGGAGGTGATCGATATCCCCTTCTGCGTCGCCGGTGGCATCAAAAGCGTGGAAGACGCCCGCCAGATCCTCGAATTTGGCGCCGACAAGGTCTCCATCAACTCTCCTGCCCTTGCCGACCCGACACTTATCAGCCGACTGGCCGAGCGCTTTGGCGTGCAGTGCGTGGTGGTGGGCATTGACTCCTACTTCGATGCCGAGACGGGCCACTATCAGGTCAAACAGTTTACCGGTGACGAGAGCCGCACCCGCACCACCGCCTGGCACACTCTCGACTGGGTACAGGAGGTGCAAAAGCGCGGCGCGGGCGAAATCGTGCTGAACGTGATGAATCAGGACGGCATGCGTCAGGGTTATGATCTCGACCAGCTCAAGCTGGTGCGCAGCGTCTGCAAGGTGCCGCTGATCGCCTCCGGCGGCGCCGGTGCCATGGCGCACTTTCGCGATGCCTTTACCCTCGCCGATGTGGACGGAGCGCTGGCCGCCTCTGTGTTCCACAAGGGCCTTATCCCCATTCCCGAATTGAAACGCTGGCTGAAAACCGAAGGAGTCGCCATCCGTGAATAACTTCTCTGAAAATGCACAAACAACCGCCAGCGCCCGCCCCCTTGCCGAGCAGCTCGACTGGGAAAAGTGTGACGGCATGATCCCCGCCATCGTCCAGCACGCCGCCAGCGGCGAGGTGCTGATGCAGGGCTTTATGACCCGCGAGGCGCTGGAGAAGACCCAGACCACCGGTCAGGTCACCTTCTTTAGCCGCAGCAAACAGCGACTGTGGACCAAGGGTGAAAGCTCGGGCCATGTGCTCAAACTCGTGGCCATCAGCACCGACTGCGATCAGGACTCTCTGCTGATCGCCGCCAACCCCGTCGGCCCCACCTGCCACAAAGGGACAACCTCCTGCTTTAACGGCCACCCGCTGCCACCACTCGGTTTTCTGGCAGAGCTGGAGCAGGTGCTGGCCGCCCGCAAAGGGGCCGATCCGGCCACCAGCTACACCGCCAGCCTCTATGGCAAAGGCACCAAGCGCATCGCCCAGAAGGTCGGTGAGGAAGGTGTCGAAGTGGCGCTGGCCGCCATGGCCAAGGATCGGGAAGAGCTCATCAACGAATCCGCCGATCTGCTCTACCACCTGACCGTGCTACTGCAAAACGAAGGGCTGGGATTACAGGATGTCGTTCAGCGGCTTTATGAGCGGCACAATATGGCATGATGCATATAGAGCAATAGTTGAAATTTTGGCTAGGGGATAAATATCCCCTAACCAAATTAAAACTTATCACTTAAATAAAGTTGCTAACGCGAGCAGATTATAATAGCCAGAAATATCTATTTTATTTTCCACTTCAAGCTTTGCTTTGAGCAGGGTTAAACCAAGTTCTTTATTTTTGTAGTTAGGGTTAGCTGAGATATTCTTATTCACTTCAATTAGCACATCTTCGGCTGCAACTTTAAATCCTCCTCCATTCTCCAAGATATCAATCTTGGCAGAGAAGAAGTCATAAAAACTAGCATTGAAAACATATTCACCAACTTTATTTTCAACTGTCCTCTTGCCGACTTTTCGAGGGAAATTGAACACCTCAAAGTCGGAGCCAAAGATTCCTAGTGTATTTATTTTTACTTTAACAAAACCTAAACTTAAGAGTCCCGTCTTTATTGACTCAATAGTCTCGCGACAACATTTTATAAGCTGCTCCTGCCTTATTGTTTCACCTTTACTTTTAGCGATTATGATTGCCATCAAAAACATGTCTGGCTTTCGGTCATCCGATGTATGATGGCATGTAGAAATTAACCGTTGCAATAGACTTTGCACATCTCTGAGCTGTAATTCGAAGATCGGTATTATCAATGACAAAAGTTCGCTAAACTGTTCAAACGAGAAGTTATCATCAACATGACTTATGTATGATGATTCATACAGCCCTTTCAACAAAAACAATATATAATTGAACAACGTTGGTTTTGGCAGCTCGTAACGTTCTGTAAAAAATCTTTCTAAGTATTTAAAGGCATGAAATTCATCCCCATAGATAACTTTGATGGCATGCTGCAACTGCTCAGTATCTGTTGCCAGTACAAAAACCACGCCTTTAATATCAAAGATATGCTTGATAGTCTCCAGCATTTCCACTGCATAGGAGGGACGGCAGCGATCCAGTTCATCAATCAAAATAAAGGCGGGATAATCCAGCTCTCCATTACCTAAAGCAACAGCCCCTTCCACCCATTGCCGTATCTCTTGTTTAAGATACTGGATAGATTCATATCGATCTTTCTGATTGCTGCACAAAGCATCGACCAGTTGATTGGCATCATCCCCTTCCAGAGAAAAATCATCTTCTTCCAATCCAGCCTTCTTGATTGCCGCTTTCAATGCCAGTTTGCCGCCGACCTTAAATAATCCAAGCAGCCGCTTACGCATTCCTTCTGGAATCGGGTTTTCTTTTCCCGCAATCATTTTTAACTGGTCGATAATCGACGAAATAACCGTCAATAAAGGATCATCGGAAAAATCCTGCTGCCAAGCATCGATATAGACGGTGGGATAGTGCGCTTTCAGCTCCATATACCAGCGCTTGATAAACCAGGTTTTACCCGCCCCCCATTCGGCATTGAGGTTGAGCACATAGTTGCGTTGCTTGCCTTCGGCGGCGAGGTAGTTGGTCAGAAACTCGGCATAGCGGGCGCGATCCAGACGATCGGCACTCAAGATCTCTTCGCTACCCGCAATGGCCCCCGGTCCGTCCCACTGAACTGTGTCATCCCAATTAAACGGTGCCACTGCCATCTCGTATCTCTCCATATTGCGTTGCTGAGGATGATATCAAGGACACAGTGAAAATAGTTTGATTAAAGACCTGTTTGTTGCCCTTTCTGCCGTTCGGAGTGGCGTATTTGACTACCGGGCAATTTCTCTGCTGCTGGCCCACAAAACTGGGTCGATACAGGGGAAACGGTTATCTGAACAGCCACGGACTCAGTTGATTTCCTTTGACCACACCAACGATGACAATCGTGTGACATGGCGCAGATCCTGCGGAAATAAACGCGAAACATGGCCTGTGAAGTGCTTAATTTAAACCGTTGGTACATATATTCGCGCTGTATACAACGATGCCCTTAACCAAGGATGGTTAGCCCCATGAAGGATGAGCCCTTCTCTATCCAGTTACAGCATGAGCTGGATCACCTCAAAGCCATCTTCAACGAGACGGACGCCTACATGTTCACCAAGGATCTGGCGGGCCGTTACACCTATGCCAATCAGGCGGTGCTGGATCTCTTTGGCTGCACCCTCGTCGAGTTGCAGGGGCAGGATGATCGGGCTTTTTTTGATCTCGAATTCTCGGATGCGATTCAGCGCAACGACCAACTGGTACTGGAGCAGCAGCTTGCCCTCGCCCAGGAGGAGGTCAACTACCTCAAAACCACCGGGGAAAAGCGCTGCTACTGGACTGTCAAAAAGCCCATGTATGACAGGGATGGCAACCTGATCGGCCTGTGCGGCATCTCCACCGATATCACCGAACACAAGCTGATTGAAGCGCGGCTGGCGGAGCAGCACCAGTTGCTGGAGCTCATCCTCGCCAATGTCGATGCCCATATCTATATGAAGGACAGCCTGCACCGCTTTCTCTACGTCAACCAAAAGGTCGCCGATCTGCTGGGCCTTCCTGCCGAGCAGATCATCAATCGGCGCGATGATGAGGTGATCCCGGCTGCCAGCGCCTGCCAGCTGTGGCGACTGGACAACCGGGTATTCGAAACCGGCGAGCTGCAAGCCGGGGAAGAGATGCTGACCGATCCCGAAGGAAATCAGCACTACTACTGGTCGGTCAAGGTGCCCTTTCTGCTGGGGGATGGCACCCCCACCCTGATCGGTATCTCCTCCGACATTACCGAACTGCACCAGCTCAAGGAGCAGCTGCACCAACAGTCGGTGCGCGATGGCCTCACCGGTCTCTACAACCGCCGTTTCTTTTTCGAGATGTGCGAGAAGAACCTCAGTCTGGACATGCGCCACCACCTCACCTCGGTGCTGATGGTGCTGGATGTGGATCAGTTCAAGTGCATCAACGATCGCTTCGGTCATCCCCTTGGGGATAGCGCGCTGATGCATCTGGGCAGGGTGATGCAATCGGTGCTGCGCAGCGAAGATGTGCTGGCCCGCATCGGCGGTGACGAGTTTGCCATCTTGCTGCCCAACACCCCCCTCTCGGCCGCCGCATCCCTGGCCGAGCGACTGCGCCTGCAGGTGATGCAAAGCCCGCTGCCCCTGCCCGATGGAGATAAGCTGGTCATCACCATCAGCGCAGGACTGGTGGAAAATGGCGAAGGGGAGCTGATGGAGAGCCTCTACGCCCGCGCCGATCAGATGCTCTATCAGGCTAAACAGAGCGGCCGCAACTGCGTCGCCTGCAAGACCCCCTAGCCATACAACGGGAGGGACAGCAGCCCTCCAACTCCCTCGAATCTCCCTTCTATGAAAGTCTGTGCTGGCTCCTTATGAACAGACTGCTAACCCAGCTGTTTGCGCAGCACGAATTTTTGCACCTTGCCGGTCGAGGTTTTCGGCAGCGGGGTGAAGATGATGCGTTTGGGGGCCTTGAAGTGGGCCATCTGCTCACGACAAAAGGCGATCAGCTCCGCCTGGGTAGTCTCTCGCCCCTCTTTCAGTTTCACGAAGGCGCAGGGCACCTCCCCCCACTTCTCATCGGGCATGGCGATCACCGCCGCTTCGTCCACATCGGGATGGCGATAGAGCACATCTTCCACCTCCAGACTGGAGATATTCTCCCCGCCGGAGATGATGATGTCTTTGGATCTGTCCTTGATCTCCACATAACCATCCGGGTGCCACACCGCCAGATCGCCACTGCGAAACCACCCCTCCGCCATCGCCTCGGCGCTGGCCGCCGGATTTTTCAGATACCCCTTCATCACCACATTACCGCGCAGCACTATCTCCCCCATGGTTTTGCCATCTTTGGCTACCGGCTCGCCACTGACCGGATTGATAACCCGCATCTCCCCCTGCAGAGGCGACGCAACACCCTGCCGCGCCTTGAGGCGGGAGAGCGCCGTGGCATCCTGACCTTGCCAGCTTCTTTGCGGTTCGCACAACACGCAGGGCCCATAGGTTTCGGTGAGGCCATAGACGTGGGTCACGGCGATCCCCATCGCCTCCATACCGGCGATCACGGTGGCGGGGGGCGCAGCGCCAGCGGTCATCACCTTGATGGGGTGATCCAGCCCCTGCTTGAGCGCCGGATCGGCATTGTTGAGCATATTGAGCACGATGGGCGCCGCGCAAAAATGGCTCACCTTGTGCTCGTGCAGCGCCTCATAAATGGCGGCGGCCTGCACATGACGCAGGCAGACGCTCACCCCGGCGGTGGCCGCCAGCGTCCAGGGGAAACACCAGCCGTTGCAGTGAAACATCGGCAAGGTCCAGAGATAGACGGGATGTTTGGGCAGCTCCCAGGAGAGCACATTGTTGATGGCGTTGAGGTGGGCGCCGCGATGGTGATAGACCACCCCCTTGGGATTGCCGGTGGTGCCGGAGGTGTAGTTAAGGGAGATGGCCTGCCACTCATCTTGCGGCAGCCAGCCGGGCTCATCGCCGTTACCAGTGGCAATAAAGGCCTCATAGGTCAGTTCACTGACAAGCGCCCCTTCCCGGTAGAGGGGATCGTCGATGGCGATGACCAGCGGTTGGCTCTCCAGCAGATCCAGTGCCTTGCGCACCACAGGGCCAAACTCCCTGTCCACCAGCACCACCTTGCTCTGGGCATGCTGGAAGATAAAGGCCATCGACTCGGCATCGAGCCGGGTATTGAGGGTGTTCAGCACGGCGCCGCTCATGGGCACCCCGAAGTGTGCTTCAAACATCGCCGGGATATTGGGCGCAACGATGGAGACGGTATCCCCCTCCCCGATGTCGTGAAGCCGCAGGGCCGAGGCCAGCTGGCGGCAACGGCGGGCAGTCTCGCCCCAGCTCTGGCGCAGCGGGCCGTGGATCAGCGCCGGATAGTCGGGATAGACCCGCTCCGCCCGCCCCAGAAAGCTGATGGGGGTCAGGGCCTCGAAATTGGCGGCGGTTTTGGCAAGGTCGCGCTCATAGATGTTCTGCACTGTCATCGGATTCCTTCCTCACAAGTGGCACAAAACGGGCAGTTTCGGGATGATTCAGAGATCAGCAAGCGACATGGGCATCCTGCCCGTCACTGGTCTCTTATGGGGATGACAGCCTAACAGCGAGCCTGCAGCGGCAGGTATTAGCAAAACGTCTTAGACAGGGACAGCCTGCTGCCAACAGGGGCCCCCCTGTTTTCGTTTCAAAAAATATTTCGTTACGGAAAAGCGTGCCATTTTTTTCACAGGCTGTTCTTGGTGAATAACGAAAAATGACGATAGTGGAATATTATTCCGTCAAAGCTGATTTATATGTCATTTCATTCATCTCGGCACGCAATATTTTCATGGCCTTTATTTAAGGTAAACCGCGTAAAACGAAATCTGAAATAGTTATTGCACATAATAACTTTTATTTCATATCAGCTGTTACATCCATGACAAATAAATTTTGTGAGCCATCCCATAAAGCGAGCATGGCACCATGTTCATCCAGCCGCACACGGGTTACGGTTACAACGTGAAACAATCTACCGGATGTTCAATATCAGGCCAGATTTCTCGCCAATCACTACGCAATCCACAGTGAGTTTGCGTACCTTGGATGTATGACGCAGAAACCCTATCGACCCGATATTCCGCCGAGCCCAAACCTGCTTTATCAAGGAGCATTTTATGTGTGCCGTGCCGAATACCACACCACGCAGACAATTCCCTACTGCATTTACTATTCTGTTTCTTATTATGTTGCTGGCCATTGCGCTGACCTGGATAATTCCGGCTGGTGCCTATGCCAAGCTCTCTTATAATCCGGCCAGTGAAAGCCTGATGGTCAATAGCCCACAGGGGGAAATAAGCCGACTTCCCGCAACCCAGGATGCCCTGGCAAAACTCAATATCAATATTGCGGTGGAGCAATTTACAAACGGCACCATCCGCAAGCCCATTGCCATTCCCGGCACCTATGCCCGATTGGAGCAAGCGCCCAAGGGGTTCGGTGACGTGGCGGTCAGCATGGTCAAGGGCACCATAGAGGGGGCGGATATCATCGTCTTTATTCTGGTGCTCGGGGGGCTGATCGGCGTCATCAACAAGACAGGTGCCTTCAGTGCGGGGCTGGTCGCCCTCTCACACAAAACCCGGGGCAACGAGTTCCTGTTTGTGGCGCTGGTCTGCTTCGTGATGGCGCTGGGAGGCACCACCTGCGGACTGGAGGAAGAGGCGGTCGCCTTCTACCCCATACTGGTGCCCATCTTTCTGGCGCTCGGCTATGACTCCATCGTCTGCGTAGGGGCCATCTTCCTCGCCGCCTCCATGGGAACCACCTTCTCCACCATCAATCCCTTCTCGGTGGTGATCGCCTCCAATGCCGCCGGCATTCCCTTTACCGAGGGGCTGATCTTTCGCGCTATTGGCTGTCTGGTGGGCACCCTGGTAGTGATCAGTTATCTCTACTGGTACTGCAAGAAGATCAAGGCCAACCCGGCCTTCTCCTACACCTATGAGGACAGAGAGAGTTTTCGCGCCCGTTTTCTCAAAGAGGGCTCTATGGACGAAGGGGTGCCCTTCACCCTGCGCCGCAAGATCATTCTGACCCTGTTTATCCTCGCCTTCCCGCTGATGGTGTGGGGCGTCTCCATGGCCGGTTGGTGGTTCCCGCAGATGGCGGCCTCCTTCCTGACCATCGCCATCATCATCATTTTTATCTCGGGTCTCAAAGAGAAAGAGGCGGTCGAGGCCTTCACTCAGGGGGCGTCGGAGCTGGTAGCCGTCTCGCTCATCATCGGGCTGGCACGGGGGGTCAATCTGGTGCTGGATCAGGGGATGATCTCGGACACTATTCTGGCCTACGCCTCAGATCTGGTCTCCGGCATGCATGGCGCCGTGTTCGCGGTGGCGCAGATGCTGGTGTTCACCCTGCTGGGGCTGGTGGTGCCCTCCTCCTCGGGGCTCGCAGTGCTCTCCATGCCCATCATGGCGCCGCTGGCAGATACCGTGATGATCCCGCGCTATATCGTGGTGTCGGCCTACAACTGGGGCCAATACGCCATGCTGTTCCTGGCCCCCACCGGACTGGTGCTGGTCACTCTGCAGATGCTCGGCATCCAGTTCAACAAGTGGGTCAAGTTCGTGCTGCCCATGGTGGGCTTTGTGCTGGGATTTGGCGCCCTGATGCTGGTGGCGCAAGTGATGTTGGCCTGATAGGTCTGTGATACATGAGTGACAACACCCCGAGCCTGGCGCGGGGTGTTCTTTTGTCAGTCTTAGTGGCGAACCCGTCCCTGCTGGCGGAAGCAGTAGAGTTTAAGGCTGATGTCGGCGATATCGGCGGGAAGCTCCTCTCCCTGCTCGGCCAGGGGCCGGTAGAGGGATGAGAGCAGACGTTCGGCCTGCTGCACCGTGATGATGTTGGCCTGGATGGCCGGGGTGATCCAGCTGGGTAACATTGACATATCTCCCCCTCATTGATCCGATGATCTCGGGTTAACCTCTTCATTTCAGGTCTTACGCAGTTGTCTGCCGACCCGTTCACCCTCTGATTCACCCAATCAAAGCAAAATGCTTGCCGTGATCTCTTATCGGCTAACATCCGATGGAGCTGGAGCCATTTATCAACCACTTGCGTGGCCATCTCAACGAACAGAGCCCTTGCCCAAGGCCTCCCTTGACCTGTCCCCGTCAGCACTTTGCCACTCTGGCATTCTGCTCACCGCCCGCCTTGCAAATTGCGACTCGAATTGCTCCTTATCACATTGGCAAAGCCCGCCATGCGCCGGAAACTGGTCACTTTTAGTCCGTTGTCGCCAAAGTCCGACACTTTTTCATGGTGGCTGTTTTTTGACCTTGCCAGCGCCTGTCGCAGACCCATCCCCCTCGCCTTGTCCGGCCAACCGGTTATGACAAGATGGCGCCAGATTGGAACAGCCCGTATGGGTATGCAGGAGAACAACAAGATGAACAGATCCATGATGGCAGGTATCGGTATTGGCATCGCCTCGGCCCTGGCACTCTCGGCGGCGGCCAGCGGCTCCCTCTTTACACCCCAGCCCACCTTTGCCGAGGTGATCGCCAGCAAGCCGATCACCGAGACCATCAAGACTCCACGACAGGAGTGTCGCAACGTCACCGTGACCCACCGCAAGCCGGTACAGGATGAGCACAAGATCCTCGGCACCGTGGTGGGCGCAGCGCTGGGTGGCGTGGTTGGCCACCAGTTTGGCGGCGGCAGCGGCAAGAAGGTGGCCACTGCTGCAGGGGCCGTCGCGGGGGGTTATGCCGGTAATCAGGTGCAGGGCAATATGCAGGCGGGCGATACCTACACCACCACCGAGCAGCGCTGCAAAACCGTACAGGATACGAGCGTCAACACCATTGGTTATGACGTGACCTATCGCCTCGCAGGTCAGGAGGGGGTGATCCGCATGAAGCAAGCCCCGGGCGCCACCATTCCGGTCAAGGATGGCAAATTGGTGATCGACCAGCCAAAAGTGTGATTTCTCCTGACCCCACTCAGCAGCAGGCCCGCC
>NZ_CAWLMI010000092.1:0-5855 GCF_963862045.1 Aeromonas sp. 159
AGAGGCAGAGGCAGAGGCAGAGAATGATTCCATAGTCACAGGCTTATGGGTATTGCTTGATACCTGCGATGGCGCCTCTGTTCACCCCTTAAACCTGATCAGCTGTTCCACGAGCCATAGCAACACTGATGCAATGGCAGGCAAAGCAACCGCCTATCCCCTTAGAGCGCGAATAAAGCATAATCGCATTACAGACGGGGCTTAGGTCAATCCTGGTGAGCCCCTCCAATCCTCTTCGAATACCCAGTAACACCTGTTGTGGTTGCAATGGAACTGGAGGCGATTCACAGGGGATGATTACTCCCCTGAATCGCACGCATAAAAAAACCGGCGCCTTGGCGCCGGTTTTTGCTTACTATGTCTCGATTACAGAGAAGCAGTGAAGGTACGGGTGATGACGTCTTGCTGTTGCTCTTTGGTCAAAGAGTTGAAGCGAACGGCATAACCGGATACGCGGATGGTCAACTGCGGATATTTCTCCGGGTTTTCCATGGCGTCCAGCAGCATTTCACGGTTCATCACGTTAACGTTCAGGTGCTGACCACCCTCTACGTTGGATTCGTGGTGGAAATAACCGTCCATCAGGCCAGCCAGGTTGGCTTTCTGGGCTTCCATATCTTTACCCAGTGCGTTCGGCACGATGGAGAAGGTATAGGAGATACCATCTTTAGCGTAAGCGAACGGCAGCTTGGCAACGGAAGTCAGGGAAGCAACAGCACCTTTCTGGTCACGACCGTGCATCGGGTTTGCACCCGGGCCGAACGGAGCACCGGCACGACGGCCATCCGGGGTGTTACCGGTCTTCTTGCCATATACCACGTTGGAGGTAATGGTCAGAACAGACTGGGTAGCAACAGCACCACGGTAGGTGTTCAGCTTCTGAATCTTCTTCATGAAGCGCTCAACCAGGTCACAGGCGATATCATCGACGCGAGCGTCGTTGTTACCGAACTGCGGGTATTCGCCTTCGATTTCGAAGTCGATGGCAACGCCATCTTCGTCACGAATCGGCTTGACCTTGGCGTACTTGATGGCAGACAGGGAGTCAGCGGCTACGGACAGACCAGCGATACCACACGCCATGGTGCGATATACGTCACGGTCGTGCAGCGCCATCAGAGAGGCTTCGTAGCTGTACTTGTCGTGCATGTAGTGGATGATGTTCAGCGCAGCAACGTATTGCTTGGCCAGCCAATCCATGAAGTGGTCCAGACGATCCATTACGTCGTTGTAGTCGAGGTACTCGGACTTGACCATCTCGGTTTTCGGACCGACCTGGATCTTGAGCTTCTCGTCCATACCACCGTTGATTGCATACAGCATGGTCTTGGCCAGGTTGGCACGAGCACCGAAGAACTGCATCTGCTTACCAACGATCATCGGGGATACACAGCAAGCGATGGCGTAGTCATCGTTGTTGAAATCCGGACGCATCAGATCGTCGTTCTCGTACTGAACGGAAGAGGTCTCGATGGATACCTTGGCACAGTACTTCTTGAAACCGACCGGCAGCTTCTCGGACCACAGGATGGTCAGGTTCGGCTCAGGGGACGGGCCCATGGTGTACAGGGTGTTCAGCATACGGAAGCTGTTCTTGGTGACCAGAGTACGGCCATCAACGCCCATACCAGCCAGGGTCTCGGTCGCCCACATCGGGTCGCCGGAGAACAGTGAATCGTATTCCGGAGTACGCAGGAAGCGAACCATACGCAGCTTCATGACCATGTGGTCCATCAGCTCCTGGGCTTCTTGCTCGGTGATCAGGCCTTTCTGCAGGTCGCGCTCGATGTAGATATCCAGGAAGCTGGAGGTACGACCGAAGGACATGGCTGCACCGTTCTGGGACTTGACTGCCGCCAGGTAGGCGAAGTAGGTCCACTGTACGGCTTCTTTAGCGTTCTTGGCCGGTACGGAGATATCGCAACCGTACTTGGCAGCCATCACCTTCATCTGTGCCAGGGCACGGTGCTGCTCGGAGATCTCTTCGCGCAGACGGATGGTGGCTTCCAGGTTGACGCCGTTTTCCAGGTCAGCTTGCAGGGACTTGAACTGGGCCAGTTTGTCGGCCATCAGGAAGTCAACACCGTACAGAGCAACACGACGGTAGTCACCGATGATACGGCCACGGCCGTAGGCATCCGGCAGACCGGTGATAACACCAGACTTACGGCAGTTCAGGATGTCTTTGGTGTAAACGTCAAACACGCCCTGGTTGTGAGTCTTGCGGTATTCGGTGAAGATCTTCTCGACCATCGGGTCCAGTTGACGACCGTACACTTCGCAAGAAGTTTTAACCATCTTGATACCGCCGTTGGCGATGATGGCGCGCTTCAGCGGCTTGTCAGTCTGCAGACCAACGATCTGCTCCAGGCTCTGATCGATATAACCGGCATCGTGTGCGGTAATGGTGGAGGGCAGGTCAGTATCAAAATCAACCGGCGCATGAGTGCGGTTCTCGATTTTGATCCCTTCCATGACCTTGTCCCACAGCTTGGTGGTCGCTTCGGTCGCGCCAGCCAGGAAGGACTCGTCACCTTCATACGGGGTGTAGTTCTTCTGGATGAAGTCACGGGTGTTGACAGAGGTCTGCCATTCACCGGCCGCGAAGCCTTCCCATGCTTTTTGGAACTGTTCGTTAAGTTCTGCCATTTTTCATTACCTCACACGGTATTGATGTAGTATCCCGCAATCATCCTTAATGATGACGACGGAAGATAAACCAGTAAGTCAGACCAACCATCACGCCACCACCGATGATATTGCCGATGGTCACGGGGATGAGGTTGTGTAGGACGAAGTTGGATACGGTCAGGTCAGCAAAGGTTGCCGGATCCTGGCCGATGGCCTGCCAAAATTCCGGACTAGCCACGCTGTGGATAGCGATACCAACCGGAATCATAAACATGTTTGCGATGCTGTGCTCGAAACCTGATGCAACGAACATGGCAACCGGCAGCAGCATAACCACTACCTTGTCAGTCGCGCTGCGGGCACCAAAGGCCATCCAGGCAGCAAGACATACCATCAGGTTACAGAGGATACCCAGCGCCACCGCTTCGAAGAAGGTGTGGTGAATTTTGTGTTGGGCCACTTTGAGGGCGTTAAGGCCCCACTGACCGTCTGCGGCCGTGTACTCGGCAGAAACGATGATCAGCGCCACCATCAGCAGACCGCCAATCAGGTTACCGAAGTAGACCAGACCCCAATTCTTGAGCAGCTGAGCCCAGCTGATGCGATTGGCAGCCTTGGCCACCAGCGTCAGGGTGGTGGAGGTGAACAGCTCGGCACCGAGCAGCACACAGAGAATAAGTCCGAGAGAGAAGCAGAGACCGCCCACCAGCTTGGCCATACCCCAAGGCATGGAGCCGGTTCCGGTCGTCACTGTGATGTAGAAGATAAATGCGATGGCGATGAAAGCGCCTGCGGTGATGGCCAGTGGAATGACCTTGTATGCCGGCTTGGTAGCCTTGGCATAGGTGATGTCTTCAGCCAGTGCAGCGATGGCTTCGGGCTTGAGACAATCGAATGGAGATTCAGCTTTCAATTATTTTCTACCTGAATGTTTTGCCTGTTGAAATCATAACAAAGGGCCAAATAGCCAAAATTGACATTGATCAAGTTTATCAGAGTGCGAATGTAATTTTACTACAAATATTTTAGTGCGATGGCTACGCCACTTTACACCAGGTATCAGCTGAAACAGAAATATCACATTTTTAATGTAATGATTTTAAAGAATTTATTCCAGAGCATGGAAATATGGTATTGGCAAGATATCTTTGCAGTTCAACAGCACATCCCCTGCCCTGCCATCAACCCCCTTAGGGGTATTTTTTGTTTTTTATTTCATCTTTGAATAACAATCCCTTGCCTTGCCGCACGATAAACAGAAGGGGCCACACGGCCCCTTTCTTTACAGCAACAATCACGCCCAGTGATGGGCTCGCTTGGCCTTCTGCAGCTTCTCGTAGGCCGCCAGCAGCTTCTGGTGCAGCGGGAACTGGGAGAGCGACAGGTCGGCCGCCTCCAGACCGTGGAAGCGTGCTTCGCCAGTGGCGTTGGCCCATGCCTGTGCCAGCGTCTCTTCACCATACATGCGAGTGAAGACGGCGCGATACTGCTCCGGATCCCGCTCCTCGTCGAGGAACAACTCGACGCAGGCACGCAGGGCGCGGTAGTAGCTGGCACGCTCGGCAGTGAACACCGACTGGTTGAACTCCATGGTCCAATCGATGAGATCGAGAGCAGTCTCCAGCTCACCGGCGGCCAGCGCCAGCATGGCTTTCAGCTCGCCAACGCGCAGGGTGTGCAGCGCGGTCCCCTTGGCAGCGGCGATGCCCAGCAGCTCGCGTACACGGGTACGCTCGTCGTGCCCCTCTTCATCCAGTTGATCAAACAACGCCATGTACTGCTCGGCATCCCAATCAAGTGATGGCAGTGCCAGGATCACTTCGCGCAGGTTGGCGCCCATGTTGTTGTTGGCCAGCAGCAGATCTTCGGCCGGATAGATGTCGGACATGCCCGGCACCAGAATGCGGCAGGCGTAGACACCCAGATGCTCGTAGTCGGCGATATAGACCGGCTGCTCCAGCTCATGGAAGATGCCGATCAGGTGGTCGAACTCCTCCTGCGAGGTGCCACGGAAGTCCCAATCGGCAAACTCGAAGTCCGCATCCTGCTTGAACAGATCCCAGCTGATAAGGCCCGAGGAGTCGATGAAGTGGGTCTCGAGGTTGTGGTGATCCGCCACCTGCTCGTTGTCGAATGACGGCGGCACAAAC
The DNA here is from genome assembly GCF_963862045.1 of Aeromonas sp. 159. Classification (NCBI taxonomy): domain Bacteria; kingdom Pseudomonadati; phylum Pseudomonadota; class Gammaproteobacteria; order Aeromonadales; family Aeromonadaceae; genus Aeromonas; species Aeromonas sp. 159. The sequence goes on from NZ_CAWLMI010000092.1 coordinate 4,782, forward strand.
ACGTCGAGATCCTTGAGACCGCGGCCCTGCAGCAGCTCGGTGACGGTACGCTCGAAGGCCACTTCGAAGCGCGGGTGGGCACCGAAGGAGGCAAAGCAGGTGCCATTGCTCGGGTTGAGCAGCACCACGCAGATGACCGGATAACGGCCACCCAGAGAGGCATCGAAGCTGTAAATGGGGAAGCCTTCCGCTTCGAGGGCGGCGATGGAGGCGGCAATCCCCGGATAACGGGCAATGACCTCGTCCGGGATCAGCGGCAAGCTGATGGCCTCGGCGATGATCTTGTTCTTCACGTGGCGCTCGAACACCTCGGAGAGCGCCTGGGTGCGCGCTTCAGTCTTGGTGTTGCCGGCGCTCATGCCGTTGGAGACATAGAGGTTGCCGATGATGTTCATCGGGATGTAGACGGTCTCGTGATCGGACTGACGCTCGAACGGCAGCGCGACGATACCGCGCTCTTCGTTGTTTGACTGCAGATCCACCAGCATGTCGGCGGTCACTTCACCGTCCGGGTTGTAGAACTTGCGGGTGAAGCTGTCGAGCAGACCGGCCGGAAACTGGTCACCCTCGATGGGGAACCACTTCTCGTTCGGGTAGTGAACGAAATCGCCGTTGGCGACCTGCTCGCCCAGATAGAAGTCGGCGAAGAAGTAGTTGGTGGAGAGACGCTCGAAATATTCGCCAAGGGCAGACGCGAGGGCCGCCTTCTTGCTGGCACCCTTGCCGTTGGTAAAGCAGAGGGCGCACTCTTTGTCGCGAATATGCACCGACCAGACGTTCGGCACGGGGTTGAGCCAGGAGGCCTCTTCAATATCAAAGCCCAAGGCTTGCAGCTTGGTCTGGAAGCGTTCGATGGAGTCTTCCAGCGCCGCGTCCTTGCCGGGAATAAAAGTGTGGTCAGTCATCACGATATCCTGATTTTTATTGGCTCATGTTCGGCCGCAGATAATAGCAGGGGTCGGCGGCTTTGGCAGGACAAAAATCAGCAAACAGGGATGAGTCGCACGGTGAGAAACCGGCTTGCCCCCTCTCCCCCACCACAAACAGCGCGGGCCCGGGGATTGCCCGGGCCCG
>NZ_CAWLMI010000093.1:0-24908 GCF_963862045.1 Aeromonas sp. 159
AACCATATTCAGGACGGGACATGGCGATCAAAAAAGCCCGTCACCAAGGTGACGGGCTTTTTCATGGCATAGAGCCAGAGCACAAGGCAATGCGATTACAGCACCTTGGCGATCGCCTCGCACAGGGGATCGATGTTGGCGCGGGTGATCCCGGCCACGCTGATCCGGCCTGAGCCGACGATGTAGATGGCAAATTCGCTCTTGAGGCGCTCCACCTGCTCCTTGGTGAGGCCGGAGAAGGAGAACATGCCGTTCTGCTCGCGGATAAAGCTGAAATCCTGGCTCACGCCGAGGGCAGCCAGCTTCTCTACCAGCAGTTCGCGCATCTCGCGAATACGCACCCGCATGGCAGCAACTTCTTCGACCCACTCGGCATAGAGAGCCGGATCGCTCACCACGGCGGTGACCACGGCGGCACCGTGTGACGGCGGGTTGGAGTAGTTGGCACGAATGACGGTCTTGACCTGGGTGAAGGCCACATCGGCGATCTCTTTGGTCGCGCTCACCAGCGTGAAGGCGCCGACCCGCTCGTTGTAGAGGCCGAAGTTCTTGGAGAAAGAGCTCGCCACCAGCAGCTCGTCATGGCACTCGGCGAAGATGCGCAGGCCTTCGGCATCCTCTTCGATACCACGGGCAAAACCCTGATAGGCGAAGTCAAACAGCGGCAACCAGCCGGCAGCAGCACTCTGCTTGGCCAGCGCGCGCCACTGATCGCTAGTGGGGTCGATACCGGTCGGGTTGTGGCAGCAACCGTGCAGCAGCACCAGCTCACCCGGCTGCACTTCGGCCAGCGAGGCCTGCATGGCGGCAAAGTCGAGTCCCTTGGTCGCTGCGTCGTAGTACTTGTACCACTTGACGGTCAGGCCCGCGGCCTGGAATACGCTGACGTGGTTGGCCCAGGTGGGATCAGAGATCCAGATGGTCTTGGCCAGACCGTTGCGCACCACGAATTCGGCCGCGATACGCAGGGCACCGGTACCGCCCGGCGCTTGCGCGGTCTTGGCGCGGCCACTGGCAACCAGCGCAGAGTGCTGCCCGAACAGCAGTTGCTGCACGATGCGGCCATATTCGATATTGCCTTCAATACCGAGGTAGTTCTTGGTCTTCTCGTCGGTCAGCAGCTTCTGCTCGGCTTTCTTGACACAGTGAAGAATGGGGGTGGCACCGGACTCGTCCTTGTAGATCCCTACGCCCAGATTGATCTTGTGGCTGCGAGAGTCAGCGCGGAAGGCTTCGGTCAGGCCCAGGATCGGATCCGCTGGGGCGGCAACAACCTTTTCAAACATGGTATTCCCTGTATTCCGTTGAGTTCGTTAGGTGGCAAAGCGGCTTGATAAACAAAAGCGCTCATCTGGCGAGCGCTTCGTCAACTCTTTATATCACCGCGTTCAATGGGGGAAAACCGCTTTTTGGCTCGCTTTCAGGCCAATTTCAACCAACGGCATGCCACGCTGGTGCCAGCGCGCATACCTCGGCCGACAAGCCACCATTGGACTCAACCAAACCGCTACAAACTGCTAACAATGGCTTGGGGATCCGGCTCGGCTCCCAGGGCCGAGCCTCAGTCAAAGGCTGGGCATACGCGCTGAGGATGGGGGCCAGATCACGGGGCAACCACCAGCTGGCCGGACGACCCAAGCGCTGGGCCAGCGCCTGCAGCCTATCCACCCCGGCAGGGTCGAGGGCGGTGAGATGACTCCACAGCACATTGGGGGGCAAGGCGGCCACCACCTGCTGCAAGGCTAGAGGAGCCGATGGGGGGGCCCACACCAGCAAGGTGCCGGGTTCAAGAGGCAGCTCGGCAAAGGCGCCAACGCTGTCTGTGGTGATCACCCGCTCGATACTCCCCTCCCCCCACAGGATCTTGCCAAGACGCGCCAGGGTGCGCTCGGGCAGCGCCACCTCCCCCAGCGCCTGCAACCAGGGGGCTGCGTCGATCAGGGTGCCGCCGCTGAAAAAGAGGCTGAACGGCTGGGCGGCGCGCAAGCGCAACAGCTGATCGGCACAGAGCCGGATCCCCTTGTCCTCGAAATCAATCTGCTCGTTGGGGGTGAAGTTCACCTCTGACTTGCGATAGAGCGCCGCCAGCACCCGTTCGTTGACCAGCTCCCCCAATTGCCAGCCCTGAGCATGCAACCACTCCTCGGGCTCGGGGGGGGCAGTTGCGATCTCGGCCAGCATCAGCTCGCGGGTGAGATAGCGCCGTCCGGCCGGGGTGAGCTCATAGCTGTGGCTGCCATGGGCGAGCAGCAGCTGGTTATCCTTGAGCAGGCCCACCAGCGGTTGCCACTGGCGGCCACGGATCACCACAGGTGAGTGGCTCAGCAACTGCTGCGCCAGCGCCCGCCATTCGGGGTGACTAAAGTCGATCAATTACAATCCATCCCTGTCAGTGCTCAATCGGATAAACAAACAGCCTGAAAAGGTACCGTTACAGACCGATGACGCCAAGCCTCCCGCGCCAATTACGTGACCTCGCTCCCTGCAATATTCCCCAAACAGAAGAGCCCACCGTGGGGTGGGCTCTTTCTTGGATAACACTCGACGCTTATTCGACGTTGAGACGCAACTCAGCATCGTGCCAACCCAGTGGCAGGGTCAGCAACTGATCGATCAGCTCCCGGCGATCGGATTTCTCCAGATAGGCGAGATAGAGGGGACGGCTCAGCGGCTGGCCTCCCTCCACCAGATGGAGCGCCCCCTTCTCGAGGAAGGGGCTAACCATCCGCCGTGGCAGGTAGGCAGCACCACCGTTGGCCAGCACGAACTGCAACGCCATGCTGGCGGAGCTGGAGTGCAGCACCGGGGTCTTTTGCAGGCTCTGCAAGCGGCTGGGTTGCGGCTCGAAGCTGGTGCCCCAGTCGAGGTGGATGTGCGGCATCTGCATCAGGTTGTCGGCATTGGCGGCCGGATCCCGGCTCACCAGCTCGAACACCAGCTCACCGATGGGATGCAGGGCAATCTCGTCGATCTTGGTGGGCTCGGAGAGCAGGGCCAGATCGAGGGAGCGCTCCAGCAACTGGCGGCAGAGGTGCTCGCGGGAGGCTGTTTCCAGCCGCACCGCCAAACCGGGCGCCAATGCATAGATGTGATTGAGCCAGTCGTTGAAATCGAGCTCCCAGAACACCGCAGGCGCGCCGATGGCCAACTGCTGGCTGAATCCTGGCGAGAGCGCCACATCCTGCTTGGCACGACCAAGGGTGTGCAAGATGGCGTCTGCGTATGGCAGCAGACGCTCACCGGAGGCGGTCAGGCGGATGTTGTTACGATGACGTGCAAACAGACTGACACCCAGTTGCTGCTCTAGCTGGCGGATCCGGAAACTCACCGCCGACTGGGTCAGGTAGAGATTTTCAGCAGCCCGGCCAAAATGCCGGGTCTTGCTCACCTCGATAAAGGTCCGAAGCAGCTCGGTATCCATTAATCGATGGACTCGTCACTGCCACCGCCGCTGCCACCACCGACATCAAAGCTGCCGCCACCGCTGCTCTCTTCGCTGGCACCACCAACAACGGTGCAGAGGCGATGAACGCGCTTGGGACCAATCACCTTGAGGTACTTGAACCACACCTTGGCATGGCGGTTGGCACCGGCTTCGCCGGATTTGACCTGCTCGACGAAGGCTGACTCGACATCATCACGGGGTGCAAGGTTGCCCTGGTAGAGTGCCAGCATGGCGGTACCATACTTTTCCAGACTGTCCGCTTCGGCCACAGTGAATTCACCACTGCGACGCAGGCCACGGGGAAAATGTTTGAAGTCGTTGAAACGCTTGTCTGATTCGAAGCTCATAGTGCTCTTTTTTCTGGTTAGTTTGACCTTTGCGGGCAAGTATCATCAGGCCATCGCCGAGTGCAAAATCAATTTTCTCACTATGTTAATAAATATCTTTTATCGAAGTCACTTTGCCCCATCGCTGACGCTGATTTTGTGGCATAACACACAAAAAACGTTGATAAATAATAAACTTATGTAAACGTGCAGCCTATTTGCACGTCACTTTTTGGACTGTGCAGGCAAAAACAAAGCGCCATACGGCGCTTTATTTATCACATCAGGTGAACCAGCTGAACCTTTGGTTCAAACATGCTTACTCAATCATGGCCGGTTGGGCCAGGTTGTCGGCACGCCACAGACGGTAGCGCACTTCATACTCCTGCGGCACGTAAATCACGAACGGCAGTTTTGAGTTGTAGTTCACGAAGAAGCCCTGACCGTAGATCTGGACGAAGGTCTCTTTCTGCTGGTTATCAGGGCACATCATCAGGGTGCTGATGGGGTCGGAGACTTTGCCCAGTTTCAGGTAGTTGTAGCCCCAGCCTTTAACGCTGTGCTGTTCCAGGTTGCCTGCAAAACGCGGTACGTTGCAATCAACCATCATCTTTTTGCCGACCTGCAGCTCGACCATCATGTCGGCTTCTTTCTCGACTTCAGGCAGGCGGATCACCACACGTTCCTGATTCACGTCAGCGGCTGGGAACATGCTGATATCAAATTTTTTCGGCTCGGCGGCGAAAGCATGGCCACCCAGCAACAAGGCGCCCAGCAGGCTAAAACGCAATACGGTTTTCATCTGTACCTCATGGGGTTGGTTCAACGCCGCTAGACTAACCGCTCTGCCGATTTCATGCCAGCGATCTGCTACGTAAAAACTGCGTAAAATGATGCAGATCCGGCACACCATGACGTGATCTGGCTATTTTCTGACAGGGCGCACACTCCCGTTACGGGAACCTGAAACAAAAAGCGAGGCCAATTAGCCTCGCTTTGCATTCAAATGGCGCCAGAGTGCTATTTGGCCGCCTCTTGATGGGCCTTGATGACGGCCACCGCCTTGTCGGGGAAGTCGCTGAACACCCCGTCCACATCGGCCTGATAGAGGAAGATGTTAAGGAGATCGGTGAAGTCCTTGGCATAGGCCGGGATCTGCCCCTCATCCTGACGGAAGGTATAGGGGTGAACTTTCAGGCCCGCCGCATGGGCTTCTTTTACCATGCCGGTGAAGACCGGTTTGCCCAAAGTGCCCGGCTCGGTGACGATCATCGGTTTCCACGGGCCAATCCCTTCGGCATAGCTGGCGATGGTTTTCATCGCTCCCGGCTTGAACATCCAGTCATAGTTGTAGGGGGTCGCCTTACCCTTGGCGTCGTAGACCATGGTCTCGTTCCAGTCGGTCTCGGCCATCAGCTGCACCAGTTTCAGATCCATACCCATGGCGGGCATCAGCTCGCTGTTGATGCGCTTGAGTTCATCGGCATCGAAGCACTGCAGATAGACCTTGTCATCCTTCCCGGTGTAGCCGTACTCCTTGAGCACCTTCAGCACCGCCTTGGAGATATCCTTGCCTTCGTGACGGAACAGCCAGGGCGCCTTGATCTCCGGGTAGATGCCGATGTTCTTGCCGGTGCTCTTGTTGAGCCCCTGGATCATCTCGATCTCCTCCTGGAAGGTGTGGATCTTGAAGTCTGACTTCCAGAGCGGGAAGCGGGCCGGATAGACCGGCACCTGCTTGCCATCCACCAGCTGGAACGGCTCGGTCATGCGCAGGGAACGCACCTCGTCCAGGGTGAAATCCACCACATAGTAACGGCCGTCCGGACGGGCACGACCGGGGAAGCGCGCCGCCACATCGGTGATACCATCGAGGAAGTGATCGTGCATCACCACCAGCTGGTCATCCTTGGTCATCACCAGATCCTGCTCCAGATAGTCAGCCCCCATGCCATAGGCCAGCGCCTTGGACTCCAGGGTATGCTCGGGCAGGTAGCCGGAAGCGCCACGGTGGGCGATCACCACCTTGCCTTCATCGGCAGCCAACACGGGTAATGAGAGGGATGCCCCAAGGCTCAAGGCGATGAGGGAAACGGCGAGTTTTTTCATATGTGATGCTCTTTATTATTGTGTGTAGGTAATTGTTCTATCAGAGGTTTGTTGCAAATTTACGGTGGAAAGCGGTGGGCAGCAACGCACTGCCCACCGTCACTCATCAGCTCGCCTTGCGCAGAGCCTGATGGTATTGGTCGAGCCAGATCTGCAGCATCTGCTGCTCTGAGTCGTTCAGGCGCAGCCCCAGCTTGCTGCGGCGCCAGAGGATATCATCCAGTGAACAGGCCCACTCCCGCTCGATGAGATAACGCACTTCCGACTCGTACAGGCCGCCACCGAAGTGAATGCCGCGATCCTCTTTCAGCCAGAGACGGGCATGGGCACCATAGGCCTCGGCAATGCGCAGGGCGCTGCGATCATCGAGCCAGTCAAACTCCAGCGCAAAGGCGCGGGCCAGCTCGCGCACCGAGCAGTCAAACTCGCCGCCGGGCAGACGGCTGGTCGCAGTCCAGTCATCCCCCATCTGGCTAAACCAAGGCTTGAGTTTGTTGCAGGCGGCCTGCGCCAGCTTGCGATAGGTGGTGAGCTTGCCGCCAAACACCGACAAGAGCGGCGCACCGTCAGACTCGCCAGAAAGTTCGAGGGTGTAGTCGCGGGTCACCGCCTGCGGCGAGTCTGACTCGTCGTCACAGAGCGGACGCACCCCGGCGTAAGTCCAGATCACATCTTTCGGCGCAATTTGGCGAGTGAAGTGGGCGTTGACCACCTTGCACAGGTAGGTAATTTCGGCCTCGCTGATCTTCGCTTCCCGCGGGCTGCCGTGATGCTCCACATCCGTGGTGCCGATGAGGGAGTAGTCCTGCTGATAAGGGATGACGAAGACGATGCGGTTGTCTTCGTTTTGCAGGATATAGGCCTCTTCGCGCTCATGGATGCGCGGCACTATCATGTGGCTGCCTTTAATAAGGCGAATGCCGCGGGGGGATTTCTCGTGCAGGCTCTCGTCATAGAAGGTCTTGACCCAGGGGCCCGCCGCATTGACCAGACCACGGCAGGTGACGGTGAACTGCTCGCCCCCTTCCCGCTCCAAAGTGAGCGTCCAGTGTTTGGAACCGCGCACCGCCTTGATGCAACGGGTGCGGGTCTGCACGTCGGCCCCCTTGTCACGGGCCATCATGGCATTGAGCACCACCAGCCGGGCGTCATCGACCCAGGCGTCCGAGTATTCAAACCCTTTGTTGATCCCTGCGGTCAAGCCATCTTGCGGCAGGAAGCGCACGCCACAGCTCCCCTTGAGCTTGTCGCGCTTGGCCAGATTGTCATAGAGGAACAGACCGGCGCGGATCATCCAGGCAGGACGCAGGTGTGGACGGTGCGGCAGGCGAAAACGCATGGGACGAGCGATGTGAGGCGCCATACCGAGCAGCACCTCACGCTCCGCCAATGCCTCTTTCACCAGCCGGAATTCGTAATGCTCGAGATAGCGCAAACCACCGTGGATCAGCTTGCTGGAGTTGGAGGAGGTGGCAGAGGCGAGATCTTTCGCCTCAAACAGGGCAACCTTCAGACCCCGTCCTGCCGCATCGGCTGCGATGCCGACCCCGTTGATGCCGCCACCGACGACGACCAGATCATAATGTTCGCTCATGTTCACCTACTTTCATTTTTATGATTGCTATAACAGCAATGTTTGATTTCGCTCATTTTAGAACATGAAAATACAACAAACGAACATTTTATGGCGAAAGTGTGATCGCCACAGCCCGCCAGAGGTGGCAAAGGGGACAGGTCAGCGGAGCAAATGGCATCGGGCCAACATCGGCGGGTTAATAACCAAAAAAACCAGATTGAATAGTGGTTTTGGCAATACCCATAAAGGGGTGAGATGAGTGCAGGAATGGGAGACAAAAAAGAAAGGAGGCCGCCCTGATGGGCGACCGGCACAGCCAGGGCGTGTTTCGCCGTCAGCAGATGTGGCAGGCGATCTGGTGTTGCGCCATCAATCGCGCCAGCTTTTCCGGTGGCTCCTGATCGGTAAAGAGGGCGTGGATCTGGCTGAGATTGCCCAGATTGACCATGGCATTGCGACCGAACTTGGTGTGGTCGGCGGCCAGGAACACCTGACGGGAGTGGGCGATGATGGCCTGGGCGATCTTCACCTCGTGATAGTCGAAATCGAGCAGGGAGCCGTCGTTGTCGATCCCCGAAATCCCGATGACGCCATAGTCCATGCGAAACTGACCGATAAAGTCGCGGGTCGCCTCCCCCACGATGCCGCCATCGCGGTTGCGGATCTCGCCACCGGCAATGATGACGGTGAAGTCATCCTTGGCCGTCAGGATGCTGGCCACGTTGAGGTTGTTGGTGACGATACGCAGCTCGCGGTGATCGAGCAGGGCACGGGCAATGGCTTCGGTGGTGGTGCCTATGTCGATAAAGAGCGATGAGCCGTCAGGAATATTGGCCGCTACCTCGCGGGCGATGCGCTCTTTCTCCTTGAGTTGCATCACTTTACGGGCGCTATAGGCGGTATTGACGGTACTCGAATGCAGGGAGGCACCGCCATGATGGCGCCGGATCTTGTTCTGTTCGGCGAGATCGTTCAGATCCCGGCGAATGGTCTGGGGGCTGACGTCAAAGTGGGTCACCAGATCGTCGGTCGAGACAAATCCCTGCCGCGTCAGGACGTCCAGGATCTCCAGATGTCGTTGGGTTTGCTTCACGCTTGCACTCCGATGATGAGACAAAAAAAGGCCCCGGCAGATGCGGGGCCTTTTGGCAGTTTACCTGATCCCCTTTGGGATCAATAAGCTGAGGATCACGTTTTATGCCTTATGGGCAGCCGCTTTCTTGGCCGCAACGGCAATGTTCTCGTGCTTGAGGGTCATCGCCAGCAGGATGATAGAGAGCACGCAGGAGACAGTCAGCACCATGAAGCCGCCATCCCAACCGAAGTGGTCAACGGTATAACCCAGCATGGCGTTGGCTGCCACGGCGCCGCCCAGATAACCGAACAGACCGGTGAAACCTGCCGCAGTACCGGCTGCTTTCTTCGGTGCCAGCTCAAGAGCATAGAGGCCGATCAGCATGACAGGGCCGTAGATCAGGAAGCCGATAGCCACCAGTGCCATCATGTCGATGGTCGGGTTGCCGGCCGGGTTGAACCAGTAAACCAGCACAGCCAGGGTCACCAGCACCATGAACAGGATACCGGCCGGTGCACGGCGGCCCTGGAACATCTTGTCAGAGATCCAGCCACACAGCAGGGTGCCCGGAATACCGGCCCACTCGTAGAGGAAGTAAGCCCAGGAGGAGTTGTCGACGGTGAAGTGCTTGGCCTCTTTCAGGTAGGTTGGCGCCCAGTCCAGCACACCGTAACGAATGAGGTAAACGAAGGCGTTGGCGATCGCGATGTACCACAGCAGTTTGTTGTGCAGCACGTACTTGACGAAGATCTCCTTGGCGGAAAACTCCTGCTCGTGGCTCTCGTTGTAATCCTTCGGATAGTCGTTCTTGTACTCCTCGATGGGAGGCAGACCGACCGATTGCGGGGTATCACGCATCACGAAGAAGGCGATCACCGCGATGGCGGCCGCCGCAGCCGCAGGCACATAGAAGGCGCTGCGCCAGTCGTTGAACCAGCCCATCCCGAGGATAAACAGCGGGCCAATCATGCCGCCACCCACGTTGTGCGCCACGTTCCAGACCGCAACCACTTCGCCGCGCTCTTTCTGTGACCACCAGTGCACCATGGTGCGACCGCAGGGCGGCCAGCCCATGCCCTGTGCCCAACCGTTCAGGAACAACAGCACAAACATGATGGCAATGCTGGAGGTGGCCCAGTGCATGGTCCCCATCATGAACATGATGGCAGCCGAGAGCAGCAGACCAGCGGAGAGGAAGTAACGGGCGTTGGAACGGTCAGAGACGTTCCCCATCAGGAACTTGGACAAACCGTAAGCGATGGAGACCCCGGAGAGCGCGAAACCGAGATCACCACGGGAGAAGCCCTGCTCGATCAGATAGGGCATCGCCAGACTGAAGTTTTTCCGTACCAGATAGTAGCCGGCGTAACCGAAGAAGATCCCGAAAAACACCTGCCAACGCATGCGTTTGTAGAAGGGGTCGACCTTGTCAGCCGGGAGCCTGTCGATGTGCGCCGCAGGCCTGAAGAGACTAAGCATGTTCTGCTTCCTTATTGTTGTTATGGGCGGTTGAGGATGCCCTGACCATTCCAACGAATCATGTGAGTCCACTAATTCGTAAGCGAGCCTATTGTGCTCATATGCGCTCATTTAATCTGTGATGCATGCTCAAATATTGCAGTTTTATTACAAATAAAAGCTCCAAATGAGAAATCACTCAGCAAGCGCCAGCCCTTGTGTGGCAAGGGTTGCGAGCCACCCCCTAAGTGGTAACTGGCGGTTATCAAGATGCTTTACGTCACATTTTCTTAGCAATGAGTGGGATCTTGTCCACATTTCCTATGGAGGGGGGATGGTGAAATTATTGGGAAGGGTTATTTTCTGTCACGACCGATAACGAGCGCAAACGAGCATAACGTTTGCGCAAGACGCAAAAACAACAAGGAAACGTTTTCGGCAGCAACGGATAGACACAAAAAGATAAAACGGAACATCAAACCTCTACGGGTGGATATAAGGAACAAAAGTATGAGCATACAAAGACCCAATACCCTGCTTGGCGAGTGCATCGCCGAGTTTATCGGAACCGGCCTGCTGATATTTTTCGGCGTCGGATGTGTGGCGGCACTGGTGCTGGCTGGCGCCAACTTCGGGCAGTGGGAAATCTCCATTACCTGGGGTCTGGGTGTGGCCATCGCCATCTATGTGACCGGCGGCATTTCAGGTGCCCACCTGAACCCGGCTGTAACCCTGGCGCTGATGACCTTCTGCGGGTTCGACAAGCGCAAGGTGGTGCCCTATATCATCGCCCAGATGGCCGGTGCCTTCTGCTTCGCGGCCCTTGTCTACTTCCTTTATGGTAACCTTTTCACCCAGTGGGAAGTGACCCATAGCGTGGTCCGCGGCAGCGTCGAGAGCCTCGGCACCGCCGGGATCTTCTCCACCTACCCCAATGCCCTGCTGACCAATATGCAAGCTTTTGCCGTCGAGCTGGTGATCACCGCCGTCCTGATGCTGGGCATCATGGCGCTGGGTGACAACAACAACGGCGCTCCCAAAGGTTTCGCAGCCGCTCTGCTGATCGGTATCCTGATCGCGGTGATCGGCGCCTCCCTTGGCCCGTTAACCGGTTTTGCCATGAACCCGGCCCGTGACTTTGGTCCGAAACTGTTCGCGTTCTTTGCTGGCTGGGGTGATGTTGCCCTGACCGGTGGTCGTGACAACCCCTACTTCTGGGTTCCGATCCTTGGCCCCATCGTTGGCGCCCAGATTGGTACCGCTCTGTATGTCAAAGTGCTGGCTCCCTGCGTCCCGGGCAACCGTGTCGTCACCACCGAGCAAGCGACCCAAACCGCCAAAGAAGAGGCTGCCGCATAAGAGCGGTCCCCTCCAACGTATAAAAACGTGGAAAATAGAAACGTGGAGAACATCATGTCTGCTGAAAAGAAATATGTCGTCGCTCTGGACCAGGGAACCACCTCTTCCCGCGCCATCGTGTTTGATCAGGATGCCAACATTGTCGGTACCTCCCAGCGCGAATTCACCCAGCACTACCCGAAAGCGGGCTGGGTAGAGCACGACCCGATGGAGATCTGGGCGACCCAATCCTCCGTCTTTACCGAAGTGCTGGCCAAGACCGGCCTGCGCAGCGAAGAGATCGCTGCCATCGGTATCACCAACCAGCGTGAAACCACAGTGGTATGGGAAAAGGCCACCGGCAAACCCATCTACAACGCCATCGTCTGGCAGTGCCGCCGCACCGCCGCCATCTGTGAAGAGCTCAAAGCTCGCGGTCTGGAAGAGTACGTTCGTGAGAACACCGGTCTGGTGCTGGATGCCTACTTCTCCGGTACCAAGGTGAAGTGGATCCTCGACAACGTGGAAGGTGCCCGCGAGAAAGCGATGAACGGCGAACTGCTGTTCGGTACCATCGATACCTGGCTGGTCTGGAAAATGACCAATGGCGAAGTGCACGTCACCGACCCGACCAACGCCTCCCGTACCATGCTCTACAACATCCGCGAGCTGAAGTGGGACGAGAAGATGCTGGACGAGCTGGGCATCCCCATGTCCATGCTGCCGGAAGTGAAACCCTCTTCCGAAGTGTACGGCTACACCACCCGTGGCGGCGGCTCCCGCATCCCCATCGCCGGTATTGCCGGTGACCAGCAATCTGCCCTTTTCGGCCAGCTCTGCTTTGAAAAAGGGATGGCCAAGAACACCTACGGCACCGGCTGCTTCATGCTGATGAACACCGGCACCGAGCCGGTTCGCTCCAGCAACGGCCTGCTGACTACCGTTGCCATCGGCCCGAAAGGGGAAGTGAACTACGCGCTGGAAGGTGCGGTATTTATGGGCGGCGCCACCATCCAGTGGCTGCGTGACGAGCTGAAGATCATTCACGATGCCCGCGACACCGACTACTTCGCCTCCAAGGTGGGTGACACCAACGGCGTCTATCTGGTGCCGGCCTTCGTTGGTCTGGGCGCCCCCTACTGGGATCCGTATGCTCGCGGCACCATGGTCGGTCTGACCCGTGGTGCCAACCGCAACCACATCATCCGTGCTGCGCTGGAATCCATCGCCTATCAGAGCCGCGATGTGCTGGATGCGATGCAGCAGGACTCCGGCATCAAGCTGGCAGCGCTGAAAGTAGACGGCGGCGCCGTAGCCAACGACTTCCTGATGCAGTTCCAGGCTGACATGATGCACACCCCGGTGGTACGTCCGACCCGCATCGAGACCACCGCCATGGGCGCCGCCTTCCTGGCCGGTCTGGCAGTCGGCTTCTGGAAGAGCTCGGATGAGCTGGAAGACAAGTTCAGCGTGGACCGCGAGTTCATCCCGCAGATGGACAGAGACGATCGCGCCAAACGTTACAGCGGCTGGCAGAAAGCGGTTGAGCGTTCACGCCGTTGGGCTGAAGAGGATTGATCGGGCACCCGACATTCCGTTGAGATAAACACCCAAGAGGCCGACCGCAATGTCGGCCTCTCTTTTTATGCTTTCCCTTGCCGGTTTCTGCCCCCTTCCCGCTCATTGCTCCCTCCTGTTTTTCTGCCGCCCTCTGTTGTTACCATCCACCACAACGCAATTGAGTTCTCTATCTATAATCATCATCTGGGTCGCATATGCGACCTTATTTATGAGGAGAGCGATATGGAGAGGGCGATACACCGTTTTACACTGCACTCACTCTGGTCAGGGCTCGGGATCCGCACCCGGATCCTCGCTGGCGTAGCGATACTGATGGCCATCGCCATCAGCTGCATCACCTTGATCCTCGAGCAGATATCCCACAGTCAGGCCCAGCAGCGGGTCGAACGCTACGAGCTGCCAAGCAGCGTGGATCGCATTGCCAACCAGCTGACCGCCCAGCTTATCCAGCACCTGACCGAAGCGCAGGCGCTGGCCAGCAACCGTTTTGTCATCGACTGGCTGACCACTGGCATGCCAGAGCAAGAGTGGCCCGCCATGGAGCGCTACTTTCAGGATCTGCAACGGCGGATCGGCGGCAACGTCTTTATCGCCCCCCGCCAGAGCAACACCCTGATCAACTTCAGCGGTGGCCCCACCGCCCAGAAATCGCTGAGCGAATCAGACCCGAAAGATGGGTGGTTTTTCGGCTTTCTCAAACGCAGCAAACCCTATGAGCTGAACCTCGACATCTCGGATTTTGACAAGCGCGCCTCCCTCTATATCAACACCGCCGTCACCCACGAGGGCAAGACCCTGGCGGTGGCAGGTACCTCCATCGACATGAGTGCCCTGAGCAAGCTCATCAGCGGCTACCGTATCGGCAAGAGTGGTCAGGTCTATCTGGCGGACATGGAGGGCAATATCGAGATCCACCCCGAGCAGGAGGTGGAAGGCGCCGCCCACCACCAGCAATCCTTCCTCGATACCGTCAAGCGGCTTATTCCCAATGCCCGGGAACAGGTGGCCGTAGAGGCGCTAACACTGGAGGGGCAAACCTATCTCATCGCGGTACGTTACATCCCCACCCTCAACCGGCTGCTGATTGGCGAGATCAACAGCGCCGAGCTGGAAGAGGGCCTGCAGGAATCCCGCCAGCTCATTATCATGGTCTCGCTCGCCATCGGCGGGATCGCCATGCTGGCCTCCGCCTGGCTGGCTCACTCCATCAGTCGCCCCATTCGTCAGGCAGCCGATGGCATGCATCACATCACCGCCGATCGGGATCTGGCGACCCGCCTCGACTTCTCTGACGAGTCGGAGCTGGGCATGATGGCCCAGAGTTTCAATCAGCTGATCCTGAGCCTGAACCAGAGCTTCTCTCGCTTCCAGCAGTCAGGCAGTGCCCTCTCCGCGCAGTCGTCCCAATCCATGCAGCAGGCCCAGGCACTGGCAGGAGAAGCGTGCCAGCAGGCCCAGAGCATTCAGGAGCTGACCACTGTGGTCACCACCATCGGCGACAACGCCGAGCAGATCGCCAGCCGCTCGGAAGGGGTCAACGACATGACCCAACGCATCGCCAACCATATGCTCAGCATCGAGCAGGATGTGACCCAGAGCGCCGCGCAACTCGACAGCTTGCGCAGCAGCATCGGCAGCTCCTCTGCCCTGCTAGATGAGGTGGTGAAAGACAGCAACAACATCACCCAGATCATGAACCTCATCCGCGATGTCTCGAACCAGACCAACCTGCTGGCCCTCAATGCGGCCATCGAAGCGGCCCGGGCGGGGGATATGGGACGGGGTTTTGCGGTGGTGGCCGACGAGGTACGCCAACTGGCGGTGCGTACCCAGACCGCCACCAAGGATGTGCAGGATCTTATCTTGCGCCTGCAGGAGGGAACCCGGCAGGCCAGCAGCTCGATGGCAGACTCCCGCAACCTGAGCGAAGAGGGATACAACCGGATGAATCAGGCCAGAGAGGTGCTGGTTGATGCCACCAGCCAAATCAACCAGACCGCCCTCGAGATCAACGAGATCAACGCGCTGGCGCAGGCGCAGAATCAACAGATGGGGCAAGCCAGAACCGCGCTCGACGAGCTGGCCATGGTGGCCGAACACCAGCGGGAACACGCGCAGGAGAGCAATGCCGCCAGCCGCGAACTGTTCGAACTGGCCAAGGCCATCGACGAGCAGATCCGCCAATACCGGATTGGCTAGGCCCGGCGCTTCCCCCTCTCCCTCTCAATAACCAAGACGCCACCTCAGGGTGGCGTTTTCATTTTGCAAATCATTTTGCCTGCGCTCTCGAAACGGGAATGACGAAAAACAGTACAAATCACTGATAAATAACATAAAAAAATGTGGAACGGCCATTGCTTAGTGATATCAGACTCAACAGAGGGATATCGCCATGAAACCGACCACCAATCAAGCGCCCGTAGCTCACGTCGCCACTCAAAAAGAGACACTGACCCCCCGCGAAGGCACCTTCCTGATGATGGTGGCCCAGCTGGTGGTGCTCACCTGCATCGTACTGGCCGCCACCGTCGGCGGCCTCTCCTGGCAGTGGACCCTGCTGCTGGCCATTCCGCCGGTGATCGGCGGCGCCCTGCTCAGCCGGGTATGGGGCAAACTGCCCCGCTAACTGCGTTTCAGCTCACACACCTTCCCAAACCGGCGGCCGACCCTCAAGTCGGCCGTCTGTTTATCTGCCACCTGGCTCATGCTGATTGGCCGCAACGAAGGCGCGGCTTGTTCTTCGCCAAGCAAACCGCAGCGACGAACCGTTCAAACAAACCGAACAAACCAACCTGAACTACAGGGTATGGCTGCCCAGCAGCTCTTTGAGAAAATCGAGCCAGACCCGCAGTCGGATATCCCGCTGGGCATCGGAGTAGAAGACCGCATTGATGGGGCGCGAGGCGCCACTGTTGCTACGGGCCAGCACCTCCACCAGCGCGCCACTCTCCCGATCCGGCCCGGTCATGAAATCCGACAGACAGACGATCCCCTGCCCCGCCAGCGCCAGCTGACGCAAGGTTTCACCGCTGCTGGCACGCAGACTGGGGGTGATGGCAAAGCGATCCCCCTGCTCGGCACTGAGCAGCGGCCAGTGGTTGAGGTGATCGGGATGCAAAAATCCAAGCAGCTCGTGACCGCTCAGCAGATCTGCCGGTTGGCGCGGGGTGCCGCGCTCGCTCAAGTAAGCAGGAGAGGCCAGCAGCCGCAACCGCGAACGGCCCAGCGGCAGCGCGCGCAGGGAGGAGTCGGTCAGCTCGCCGATGCGGATGGCCATGTCCACCCGCCGCTCCATCAGATTGATAAAGCCCTCCGAGCTGTGCAGCTGTAGCTCGATGGCAGGGTAGCGGCGGCGAAACTCGCCGATGAGCGGCACCAGCCGGTGCAGAATAAAGGGGGTAGCCGCATCGACTCTCAACACCCCTTCGGGTTGTTCCCGGCGCATCAGCAGATGCCCCTCCGCCTCGCTCATCTCGGTCAGGATCTTCACCGCCCGCTGATAGAACCAGCTCCCCTCCTCGGTCAGGCTGACCCGGCGGGTGGTGCGATTGAGCAGCACGGTGGAGAGCTTCTCCTCCAGCCGCTTGATGCCGCGGCTCACCACCGAGTTGTCCATGCCGAGGTTCTCCGCCGCCTGGCGAAAACTGCCCGCCTCCACCACCGCCACAAACAGGGTCAGTTCATCAGAATGGGTCTTCATTGCTGTTATCCGGACAAGAGTAATGGGCCTTTATAGGCGCAGCCGCTGTGGATTGGCAAGCGTGCGGTGAGGCCAGCTCTTTTTTTCTACAGAGAAAGAACGTGACCGCGAGCCCACATCATGCTCGCGATTTGTCAGTACAATGCAGCCTGAAAAGCGCCGTATGGCACCACTTGTTTCACAAGGATGAATACCATGACATTTGAAGAACGGCTGGCCGCCGCCCATCAGGAACTGGCTGACAAGGGCATCAAGGAGTTCGACTACAACCCGTGGTTGTTCAAATTGCTGCGTAAACTAGGCTGTGCCGTCAAGCC
This sequence comes from Aeromonas sp. 159, assembly GCF_963862045.1. Classification (NCBI taxonomy): domain Bacteria; kingdom Pseudomonadati; phylum Pseudomonadota; class Gammaproteobacteria; order Aeromonadales; family Aeromonadaceae; genus Aeromonas; species Aeromonas sp. 159. The sequence continues at coordinate 16,926 of NZ_CAWLMI010000093.1, forward strand.
GCCTTATTACGCCAGTTGGTTTGTCAATTTCATCTGTGCAGGGCTCACGATTGCACCAATTTGGGGTCTGATTATGTGGATTTTCGTCTGGCGCCCAGAGGGAAAGGATCCAATATCAGTCCTGTTCAACACCGCCGTGTTCGCTGGCGTATTTGGTCTTTTCACCTTAATTGGACTCTGGCTCAAACGCCGGCAGCTTGGATTAACCCCATGGGAGCAGTTGGAGCACCAGCACATCAGTGAAGGCACAGCAGAAGAAGGTTAAAGCCCCTGCTGCCGATTGAAACTGGGTGCAATACAGGCTCTGAAGAGCACACTTTCACAGACTCGGACTCTCACCTTGCCGGATTTCGTTAAATTTTTTATCAGCTTTTCAATTAACTGCCTCATCCAAACCGCCATTGGCCTCTTGGTTCTCGCCTACAGGCTTTTCCGCCACCACAATGGCAACTGGCGCAGCTATCGACGAAGCTGGGATCCTCTCCCTCTATTTGCCTCCATTTTCCTGGGCATGGTGATCGCAAAAAAGCTTCATCCGGCCATCATGGCAACCTTGTAATGATTGGCCATAGCTTGGACAACGTTCACTGCCACAGATAACCGAACAATTCACTAGATGAGCAAACAGTTGAGTGCCTACAGCAAGATATGAAGAACTCTCATCACTCAGAGCGTCCTTCTGTTAGTAAATGAGGAGGGACAAATAAGCATCTGCTAACTTAATTTCTTGATCTGACCATTGCAAGGAAGGCCTCAAATGGAATAAAATTCACATCCATGGTTTTTTGGAAAAACCATAATTTTTTGCTCTTTGAAAAAAATCAATTTAATTAATCAAAACTTATTGGATTTTCAGTAAATCATGCATCTTCATCCTAATGTAAATAATGGTTCTTATTAAGAAATGAAGTGGGGGCATGATTATAATTCACTTACCTTTTATTTATTTTGATCGGGGGTTGCATGGAAAATAAAAGTATACTTGGATGGTCTTTTGGTTTCTTAACCTCACTTCTTGGGGCCGGCTGGGCAGTATTTACATACGTTGTGCCAGACCCATCAGTTTTGGGAATGGAAGCAATCAACTGGAAAAATGTCCTTTTATTTACCTCTTCTTTAGTTGCCATATGTTGGGTCGTTGTTTATTTTTTTCTTCAAAAACTCCCCTCGGTTATTCGTCACCTATCAGTTGTTATTATATATTTCGTTACAGCATTTAGCTTTTTCTGGGTGGGGACAAAATACCAAGACCCATTATTTGGAAGTTCGGAGCAAGAAGCTGTTTACGCCTACAATGACAGTGCTACTATTCTTGGAAAACGTATAGAAACCATCGAGAACATCTCGATCCAACTGCGTGGATGTCAGAAGGTAATGGGAAAAATTGCGTGCAAATTAGATCTTCTAAATAATAATGCAGATCGGGATGTTTCTTTTTCTGGTGATACTCGCGCCTTTGATGACGTAAGCAATGAGATGGAGCTTGACTCATTAGTTATAGGCTCATCAAATGTATCAACATATAAAACCTTCGCTTTGCCAAAAGGTGTAAAAACAACCGTAATGATTGCATTTAAACTGACTAATGAAAACTCCCAGAAGTTAACCTCACTACGCGTAAAATTCTCTGGCTTAAATGGAGTCAGGAAAGGTGTGAAATTTGATGGCGTTCCATTAGTTTAATTGAAGTGAAGTGGTGTTAACCTGTATAACACCACTTCATAATAATTAATATAAGCTCAAGCGTGAACAGTGCTGGAATAATCTGCATAGTTATCCCCATTGCTGCTCTCCCCTCAATACTGTTTTGCGACCAGCGCCCTGTTTCCAGCACGTCACGGCAGGCATACTGACCCTTCGTTTTTGCCAAGGAGGTTCAGATGTCATCACCCGTGATTGTGATTGCCCAACTTGAAGCCAAACCCGAATTCGCCCCCCAGTTTCGCGCCGCCCTTGAGCCGCTGATTGCGGCCACCTTGCAAGAGGCGGGCTGCCAGCGCTATCAGCTGCATCAGGACTTGGACAATCCCCACAGTTGGATGCTCTACGAGGTATGGGAGAGCGAAGCTGCCCTCACCGCCCATCAGGGTCAGCCCCACTTTACCGAATTTGTCGCCAAGGCCGAGCCCTGGTTTGCCAGCAGCACCATTCGCCGCTATCAGCCGCTGGGCGCCTGACTGGCCCCTGTGCCACTTTCCACTTAGCCCATCAAGGGCCAACCACCACCCCATTGAGGAACAAGATGATCAATATGCCACCCATGGGTCTGGGCACCTTCCGCCTGAAGGGCGAGCCGCTGCTTGCCACCCTGACCAACGGTCTGGAGCTGGGCTATCGCCATATCGATACCGCCCAGATCTATGACAACGAAGCCGAGGTCGGCGCCGTGCTGACCCGCAGTACTGTTGCCCGCCACGAGATCTACCTGACCACCAAGGTGTGGACCAGCGAGTTTGGCCCGGGCAAGCTGATCCCGAGCCTTGAGGTGAGCCTCGAAAAACTGGGCACCGACTATCTGGATCTGGCGCTGATCCACTGGCCCTCCCCCAAGGATGAGGTGCCGATGGCAGTCTATCTGGAGCAGCTGGCAGAGGCCAAGGCCCGGGGCCTGACCCGGGAGATCGGGGTCTCCAACTTCACCGTGGCCCAGCTCAAACAGGCTATCGAGATTTTGGGGCCTGGGGCCATCGCTCACCAGCAAATCGAAGTTCATCCCTTGCTGCAAAACCGCAAGGTGGTCGAGTTCTGCAAAGCCCAGGGTATCGCCGTCACCGCCTATATGCCGCTCGCCTATGGCAAGGTGCTGAGCGAGCCGCTGCTAATGGAGATTGGCAAACGCCACGGGGTATCGGCGGCGCAGGTGTCGCTGGCCTGGCTGCTGGCGCAGGACATGGCAGTGATCCCGAGCTCCACCAAACGGGAGAATCAGGCCGCCAATCTGGCCGCTCTCGATATCACCTTGAGCAGCGAGGAGATGGCCGCCATCGCCACGCTGGATAGGGGCGAGCGCTGCGCCAATCCCGACTTTGCCCCTGCATGGGACTGACGCGAAAGGCGTGAGACTAACGCGAAAGAAAGGCTGGCTCGCCAGCAAGCCAGATAAAACAGGGAGAGCATCATGCTCTCCCTGTCTCTTTTCTTGCCTCACGCTTTGCAGCGCTTGCTGAACGTCCAGCCGCCACATTGATGCCAGATGCAGCCCCGCAATCAGGGCGCGTTCTGGCAAAGGGCGGGATCGAATACCTGATTCCAGTCTGATTTCATATCGACCACCACCCAGCCCCGCGCTTTTGCCTGTGCCAGCCCGTCGATCAGCTTGCCGCTGGCTGGCGGATGGCTGTCGTAGGCGTATTCGCGCTTGGCATCGGTATGGTGCACCAACAAACCAAAAGTCTGGTAATCCGGGTTGGTCGAGGTGTATTGCAGCATGGGCACGTCACCATCGCTGTTACCAAAGGCGCCGACCGGACGCTGCCCCATAAAGAGGTGAATGGCGGCCGGTTTCGCCTTGCTGTCATCGAAATAGGCGCTGTTCATTGTCTTGCGGATCTCGCTGCCCTCCCCGGTCAGGGCAAACTCGCCGAGGGTAAAGGAGCCAATCACCTGCTGGGGAGGGATGCCATACATCTGCTCGGACATCACCCGCATAAAATCGACGCCGCCGCCGGAGACAATCCAGGTCTGGAAGCCATTATCCCGCAGATACCCCAGCAGCTGCTTCATCGGCAGGTAACCGAGCTGATCGTAGTGGCAGCCAAAACGGGGATCCTTGCTGCTGTTGACCCAGCGAGTGACCCGCTCGGCAAACTCGGTGGTGGTCATGCCGCTGTGGGTCAGTCCCACCAGCTTGGCGAGCCCCTTCTCCCCCGATTTGGCCACGGCCTTGAGGTCGTTGTTCAGCACTGCCGCGACGATGGGGTCGGCCTTCCACTCCGGGTGTTCCGGCGCCAGGCGCTTGATCTCGTCCATCGCAAACTGCAGCTGATAGGTCATGGGCGCTTCAGGCCAGAGGGTGCCGTCATTGTCAAACACCACATGGCGCTTCTCTGGCGGAATAAAAGTGGCCTGCTGCTGATCGGTGGCATTGGTTACCCAGCGGGTGATCGCCTGCTTGGCTGCCGTGTCATTCCAGGCAGAGAGGGGATCGCTCTGGCCAGCCTGTACCGCAAAGGCGCCGCACAGCAGCAAAAGAGAGGAGAGTCGATTCAATGTCATCATGTTACCTGTCAGCTGGATATTGCCTGTCGATGAAAACGCACGGCCATCACAACACCGGCGCACATAGGTTCAACACACACGGGTTTCACAGGGAAAATCCTATGGCTGCCAGCTTGTACTGGAGCTTAAGCAAGCTCAGAAAAGGAGCAGCGTTCATCCCGTTCTGCGAGGCAGATCACTGCGTTGCGCTCACGCCGCGGGCACCACAATCTCCTCCCACTCAGCGTTATTGCTGCTTATTTGGCAAAAGTAATTTGCTGTCACCGTCATTTTTGCCAACAAAACCCATCGGCATACTGGCGCCATTCTCCCGTCGGGAGTCCCTAACCAAGGAGTTGTTATGCCACTGGCGTTATTTGCCCTTACCCTGAGTGCCTTTGCGATCGGCACCACCGAATTTGTGATTGTGGGGCTTATCCCCACCATCGCCGAGCAGCTCAATGTCTCGCTCCCCTCGGCGGGCCTGTTGGTCAGCCTCTATGCCCTTGGGGTTGCCATCGGTGCCCCCGTGCTCACGGCGCTCACCGGCAAGGTGCCGCGCAAGTGGCTGCTGGTAGGGCTGATGGCGCTCTTTACCGCCGGCAACCTGCTGGCCTGGCAAGCCCCCGGTTACGAGAGCCTGATCGTGGCCCGCATCCTGACCGGATTGGCGCACGGGGTCTTCTTCTCGGTGGGCAGCACCATTGCCACAGGCTTGGTGGCCAAAGAGAAGGCGGCGAGCGCCATCGCCATCATGTTCAGCGGCCTTACCGTGGCGCTGGTAACCGGCGTACCGCTCGGCACCTGGATTGGTCAGGTCTTTGGCTGGCGTGAAACCTTTCTGGTGGTAAGCCTGCTGGGCCTCATCGCCATTGTGGGTAGCCTGCTACTGATCCCGGGCAACCTGCCCAAGGGAGCAGCTTCGACCATCCGCGAGCAACTCTCGGTACTGACCAAGAAGCCGCTGCTGCTGGTCTACGCCAAAACCGCCCTCGGTTATGGCGGCGCCTTCACGGCTTTTACCTTCCTCGCCCCCATCCTGCAGCAGGTGAGCGGTTTTAGCGCCGGTGCGGTGAGCCTGATCCTGCTGGTGTACGGGGTATCGGTTGCCGTCGGCAATATCTGGGGTGGCAAGCTGGCCGACAAGATGGGTCCTCTGCCCGCCCTCAAGCTGCTGTTTGCCGGTCTGGCGCTGGTGCTGCTGGCCCTCACCTTCACCGCGCCGCACCCGGTGCTGGCGGTGCTCACCGTGCTGGTGTGGGGCGCCTTTGCCTTCGGCAACGTGCCGGGTCTGCAAGTACTGGTGGTCAAGCAGGCCGAACTTCACACCCCCAAGGCGGTGGATGTGGCATCGGGCCTCAATATTGCCGCCTTCAACGTCGGCATTGCGCTGGGATCTGTGGTTGGTGGTTTTGTAGTAGAGCACCTCGGCCTGATGCACACCCCCTGGATCGGCGCCCTTATCGTGCTGCTGGCCTACGGGTTGACCCATGTCAGCGAACGCCGCGAAGCCCTCCGGCTCGCTGCCTGTCAGGCATAAGCTGCGCCAGCAGGCGTCACGCAAGGGCGTGGCGCCTGCTGCAATCGGCGCGGCAGGCTTCTATGCTGTGATACAGCGCCAACCCGGCAACTATTTCAGCAACTGTTTCAGTAACCAAGCCTGTCACCCTCGCATCATTTGCCACGGAGTCTGTTATGAAGGTGCTTATTGTCTATGCCCATCCCGAACCCAAAAGTTTCAACGGTGCCCTCTTCTGCCACGCCATCAGGGCGCTGGAGCAGGCGGGCCACACCGTGATGACCAGCGATCTCTATGCCATGGGCTTTGATCCTGTCTCGGATCGGCGCAACTTCACAGCCGCCAGCGATCCCGATTTTCTCAAGCTGCAGCTTGAAGAGCTGGCTGCCACCGAGCAGGGCAGCTTTGCCCCGCAGTTGGAGCAGGAGATGCAAAAGCTGGAGGCGGCCGATCTGCTGATCTTCCAGTTTCCGCTCTGGTGGTTTGGCCTGCCCGCCATTCTGAAGGGGTGGGTGGATCGGGTCTTTGCCATGGGGCGGGTCTACGGTCAGGGCCATATCTACGAGAGCGGCAAATTTCGCGGCAAGCGGGCGTTGCTGAGCCTGACCACCGGTGGCCCTGCCGAAACCTATCTGCCCGACGGCTTCAACGGCGATATCGACGGGGTGCTGCGCCCCATCCAGCGCGGGATCCTGCAATTTGTCGGCTTCGACGTGCTGCACCCCCATATCTGTTATGCCCCGGTGCGGGTCTCGCAAGAAGAGCGGGAAGCCTGGCTCGCCCAGTGGGTCAAGCGCCTTGGCCAGATTGAGCTGGAGTCCCCCATCGCGGTCGGCCGCTACCAGTAGTAGCTGACGCCCCCCAAAGCACAAAAACAGCGAGCGGCCCCCGGCCGCTCGCTGTTTTTCACGCTCTGTCGTTATGGTTTTTGTTATCCGTGGGCAAGCCTTATGCCGCCTGTTGCACGCCTGCTTTGCCGGTCACGGCACGCTTGAGCCAGTAGTCGAGGCTGACGTAGCGGCCCCCGCCGTAAACCAGCAGCACCAGCAGCATCACGAAATAGGTGGCGGCAAACTCCATCCCGTTGTTGAGCATCACGGGATCCCCGAGCTCGGTGATGTAGTTGTAGCGACCGGGGAAATTCGCCGCCAGCCACTCGATAAAGCCGTTGAGGCGCACAGTGGCCTCCATGCTGCCGGTGGCGATGGCGTCCCAGCCGTGATTCCAGTGCACCATGGCGCTCGCCACGCTCATCAGGAAGATAGTGGGAATGGCCATGATGCGGGTAAAGAGGCCAAGGGCGATGCAGATGCAGCCCAGCACCTCGGTGCCCGCCGCCAGAAAGGCGAGCAGGGTCGGGAACGGCAGGTTGAGCCCCCCTTCCGAGACTGGCGCACCAAACCAGGCGACGGTGCCAGCAAAGCCCATCACCTTGGAGTGGGCCCCCACATAGATGACCGGAATGAGATAGAGGCGAATGGCCAGCAGGGCCAGAAAATCGAGCCGCTTGCACTGGGCTACCGCCCGCTCGTACCACTGGATCAGGGTGTTGTTCATGGGAATTCTCCTTGGTGTTTGCTAAATGAGGGCAAGGGGGTGCCGGGCTGACGCTCACCGACGGGCAAGGTCAGCAGACCCAGCCGGTGAAAATGGCGTGCCCACTCGCTCAGATCAAAATCACTGCGAACCTGTTGCACCTGTTGCTGGAACGCGGCTTGGGTGATCCCCGGCTGCTGTTGCAGCAGCTGGATCAGCGCCACATCCCATTCGCGCAACCGCTGAGTCACCACCTGATGATCCGGGCTGCGAAACAGGCCATAGAAGTGGTTGCCCTGCCGGGTCGGTAGCACGCCGCTGCGACGAATGGCAAAGGGGAGTTCAAGCAGTTGCAGGGTGGGATTGAGCGCAAACGAACTCTCCGCCGTCACCTCCCCCCCCGGCAACACTTGCGGCACTACCCCTTCATCAATCTCGACACAGAGGCAGGCCCACTCGTACTCCAGCAGCGCCAGCCGCTGCCTGGGCCAGTTGAGAGAGCCCTCGCCGTGGCGATGTTGCACATAGCGGACAAACTCGGTGGCGATATGGTGAAACTCGGGGGCCTCGGCGCCGTGCGCGATGACAAAGCCCTCCACCAGTTGCCACCTGTCCACCGGCGCCCAGTGAGCGTGGGTGAGCGGAAAAGCGCTCTCCAGCACCGACTCCACATTGGCGCGCACGCTGCGGGCATAGTGGCTGGCGATGCCATCCTGCGACAGCCGCACCCG
>NZ_CAWLMI010000094.1:0-12141 GCF_963862045.1 Aeromonas sp. 159
GTCGGCGGGAGGCCCGCCATTACAGGCGCTGCAGCAGCAGGCTACCGATTGAGTAGCCAGCGCCAAAGGAGCACAGTACGCCGCGAGCCCCCGCAGGAAGGTCGCGATTGTACAGATGAAACGCGATGATGGAACCCGCCGAGCTGGTATTACCATAGCTATCAAGAATGACCGGCGCCTCCTGCTGGCTGGCATCGTGGCCCAGCAGCTTGCGGCCGATGAACTGGTTCATGGTGAGGTTGGCCTGATGGAGCCAGAGCCGGTTCAGGCTCTCGGCGGGCCAGCCCTGCTCATCGAGCTGGTTGGCAATCTGGTCGCACACCAGCGGCAATACCTCCTTGAACACCTTGCGCCCCTGCTGGCGAAACAACTTGTCGTCGCTGTAGCGGGTACGCGGGCTCAGTCGGTTCAGAAAGCCGAAGTTGTTGCGGATGTTGTTGGAGTACTGGGTCACCAGCTTGCTGGCTACCAGTTGCCACGGGTTGGCCACCTTGCAATCTTCCGCTCGCTCCAGCAGCACCGCGGTGCAGGCATCGCCGAAGATAAAGTGGCTATCACGATCGCGAAAATTGAGGTGCCCCGAGCAGATCTCCGGATTAACCACCAGCGCCACGTTGGCTGTGCCTGCCGCCAGCATGTCTGCGGCTGTCTTGATGCCGAAGGTGGCAGACGAGCAGGCCACGTTCATATCAAAGGCCATGCCGCTCGCCCCCAGATAGTGCTGCAGCTCGATGGCCAGTGCCGGATAGGGGCGTGGCATGTTGGAGGCGGCCACGATCACCAAATCGATCTCGCCCGGCTCGCGGCCGGCGGCGATCAGCGCCTGCTCGGCGGCGGCCACCGCCATCTCCACCATGATGGAGGGCATCTCATCGGGCCGCTCCGCCAGCAGCGGCTGCATGATGTCGGGGTTGAGCACTCCCTCTCGGCTCACCAGATAACGACTCTTGATGCCGGAGGCCTTCTCGATGAACTCGCAGCTGGAGTGCTGCTTGGCGGGAAGCTGGCCAGCGTCGATGGCGGAGGCGTTCTCCTCGTTGTAGAGATCCACATACTGGTTGAAGGCGGCCACCAGCTCTTCATTGCTGACGGCAAAGGGTGGGGTATAGAGGCCTGAGCCACTGATCACGATAGAGGTCATCTTTGCTCCTCGCCGAGTGCGTTCCCGGCTTGTCGGTTTATAGGGTAGAGAGGGTTAGAGCTGGTCGATCGCCGCAGCGAGACCCGCCAGGGTCAGCGGATGCATCCGTCCGCCAACCACGTCATTCATCAGTTTGATGGAGGGATGCCAGAGCCACTCCCGCCGCGGGGTGGGATTGATCCACACCAGTTTGGGAAAGTGCTGCTGCAAGCGGGTGAGCCACACCTGACCCGACTCCTCGTTCCACTGCTCGACACTGCCGCCCGGCCAGGTGATCTCGTAGGGGCCCATGGTGGCATCCCCCACCAGGATCACCCGGTAGTCGCTGCCGTAGGTGCGCAGCAGCCGCAGGGTATCGAACCGCTCCTCAAAGCGGCGCTCGTTATCCTTCCAGACGAAGTCGTAGAGGCAGTTGTGAAAATAGAAGTACTCCAGATGCTTGAACTCGTGGCGCAACGCAGAGAAGAGACGCTGCACCTCGGCCACATGGGCATCCATGGAGCCTCCCACATCGAAAAAGACCAACAACTTCACACCGTTGTGGCGCTCGGGCCGCAGCTTCACATCGAGCCAGCCCTGGCGGGCTGAACTTTTTATGGTGTCGTCGAGATCCAGCTCGTCGGGATTGCCTTTGCGCACCCAGCGCCTGAGTTTGCGCAGCGCCAGCTGGATGGCGCGCTGGCCGAGCGGTGAGTCGTCGCTGAAGTTGCGATAGTGACGGGCCTCCCACACCTTGGCCGCCTTGCCGTGCAGCCCCTCTCCACCCATGCGAACGCCCTCGGGGTGAAAACCGCCATGGCCAAACGGGCTGCTGCCACCGGTTCCCACCCACTTGTTGCCACCGGCGTGGCGCTCTTTCTGCTCGTTCAGCCGCTGGTTGAGGGTCTCCAGCAGCTTGTCGAGTCCGCCGAGGGATTTGAGCAGCGCCTTCTCCTCTGGGCTCAGCAGTCGCTCGAACTCCTTGCGCAGCCACTCCTCGGGCAGGCTCTCCGGCAGCAGGGGAATGGCTTCCAGCCCCTCATAGTATTCGGCGAAGGCGCGATCGAAGCGATCGTAGTGTGCCTCGTCTTTTACCAGCAGGCAGCGGGAGAGTTGGTAGAACTCGTCCATATCGGCAGCGACCAGCCGGGCTGCCAGCGCGGTGTGCAAGTCCAGCAGCTCGCGCAGGCTGCAGGGGAGCTTGTGGCGGCGCAGGTGGGTAAAAAAGTCGATCAGCATGGGTCAGCTGCCGCGTCGGGCTAGAAAGGCGAGCTTCTCGAAGAGATGCAGATCCTGCTCGGTCTTGAGCAGGGCGCCATATAGCGCAGGCACCAGCTTGCCGGGCTCGCGGGCGCGCATCGCCTCGGGGGCGATATCGTCGGCCAAGAGCAGGCGGATCCAGTCCAGCAGCTCCGAGGTGGAGGGTTTCTTGCGCAGCCCCTCTACCTCGCGCAGCTCGAAGAAGAGATCCATTGCCTCGCCAAGCAGGCTCTCCTTGAGGTCGGGGTAGTGGAGTTTGACGATGGCCTGCATCTCGGCCTTGTCGGGGAAGCGGATGTAGTGGAAGAAACAGCGGCGCAGGAAGGCATCCGGCAGCTCTTTTTCGTTGTTGGAGGTGATGATGACCACCGGCCGCTGGCGCGCCTTGACTCGTTCGCCGGTCTCGTAGACGTCGAACTCCATCCGATCCAGCTCCAGAAGCAGATCGTTGGGGAATTCGATGTCGGCCTTGTCGATCTCGTCGATCAGCAGCACAGGTCGCTGCTCGGCGCTGAAGGCCTGCCACAACTTGCCTTGACGAATGTAGTGGCTAATATCGGCCACTCTGGGGTCGCCGAGCTGGGAGTCCCGCAGCCGGGCCACCGCATCATATTCGTAGAGTCCCTGTAGGGCCTTGGTGGTGGACTTGATATGCCAGGCAATGAGATCGGTGCTAAGATGGTCCGCGACCGCTTCCGCCAGCACCGTCTTGCCGGTGCCCGGCTCCCCTTTGATCAGCAGCGGTTTTTCGAGGGTGATGGCGGCATTGACCGCCATCTTCAATGCATCGGAGGCGAGATACTGGCTGCTTCCTGAAAATCCCATAACGTCGGTTCCTTTGACGATTGGCGCCCTGAGTCAGGGGCCAGAGAGAATAAGCTCTATATGTTGTAATACCATATGGTTATAACGAATAGTCACTTCTCATTCAGAAACCACAGGGTAATCTTGTTTCATCGTCGTAACAAACACAGGGATAGCGCCATGAGCAAAATTTTTGAGGACAACAGCCAGACTATCGGTCACACCCCGCTGGTTCGTCTCAACCGTGTTACCAAAGGCCGCGTGCTGGCCAAGATCGAGAGCCGCAACCCCAGCTTCAGCGTCAAGTGCCGTATCGGTGCCAACCTGATCTGGGATGCCGAGAAGCGCGGCATCCTGACCAAGGGTAAGGAGATCATCGAGCCCACCAGCGGCAACACGGGCATTGCTCTGGCCTTTGTCGCGGCAGCTCGCGGCTATCCCATCACCCTGACCATGCCGGCCACCATGAGCCTGGAGCGCCGCAAGCTGCTCAAGGCGCTCGGTGCCAATCTGGTGCTGACCGAAGGGCCGCTTGGCATGAAGGGGGCCATTGCCAAGGCCAACGAGATCCTCGAATCCGAGCCGGGCAAGTATGTGTTGCTGCAACAGTTTGAAAACCCGGCCAACCCGGAGATCCACGAAAAGACCACAGGCCCCGAGATTTGGGATGCCACTGACGGTGATGTGGATGTGTTCGTGGCCGGGGTCGGTACCGGCGGTACCATTACCGGTGTCTCCCGCTATCTGAAGCAGACTAAAGGCAAGGCGGTGGTCTCTGTCGCGGTCGAACCAGCCGAGTCGCCGGTCATCAGCCAGAAGCTGGCCGGGGAAGAGATCAAACCGGGCCCCCACAAGATCCAGGGGATCGGCGCCGGCTTTATTCCGGGCAACCTGGACCTCTCCCTTATCGATCGGGTGGAGAAGGTGACCAGCGATGAAGCCATCGAGATGGCTCGCCGCCTGATGGAGGAGGAGGGGATCCTGGCCGGTATCAGCTCCGGTGCTGCGGTGGTGGCTGCCAGCCGTCTGGCCGAGCTGCCGGAATTTGCGGGCAAAACCATTGTAGTCATCCTGCCGAGTGCGGCGGAACGTTACCTCTCCAGCGCCCTGTTTGCCGGGGTGTTCAGCGAGCAGGAGCTGCAGCAGTAACTGATCGGAATCTTTCAAAACAGCGGCGCTCCCAGGAGCGCCGCTTCTTTATGGGCTAGACTCAACCCCTGTTAGTGTCACTTGATCCTTATTTTTTGGGGTAAAATAACAAGTTCCGGAGTGAGAAAAAAAGCAGACATTCCGCTCTAAATCTCATATCCTGTGCGGCGTCACGCGGTGTTTGCTGGCTGGGTATCACAAAGTAACAAAGTGTTATTTTTCGTTATAAAATAATTTCAGGCCAGTCCTGATGCGGCTTGTAGCCCAATAACTGAAAATTGCCAACCAGCGCGCCGATTACTGCACAGAAACTTGACCTGGATTAAACCATTGCGGGTCTGCTTTCGTTACTTTACAACATATCCATACTGACACGGTGGGTCAGGTTGCTTCAAAAACGACCAACCCACCAAAAAATATCAATAATATGGGGTGAAACCATGTACGAGAAGTCTGTTGTTATTACTGCTGAAAACGGCCTGCACACCCGTCCGGCAGCTCAGTTCGTGAAAGAAGCCAAAGAATTCCAAAGCGAGATCACTGTGGTCTCCGGTGGCAAGTCCGCCAGCGCCAAGAGCCTGTTCAAGCTGCAGACCCTGGGCCTGACCAAGGGTACCAACGTAACTATCCAGGCTGACGGCCCGGATGCTCAGCAAGCTGTTGAGAAGCTGGTTGCCCTGATGGACGAGCTGGAGTAATCCAGCTTTAGATTCCTCCCCCACAGTCGTTTTAATAGGAAGGATTATGATATCTGGCATTCTTGCGTCCCCCGGTATCGCATTCGGTAAGGCGCTTCTTCTGAAAGAAGATGAAATCGTTATCAATCAGGGCAAAATCTCTGCTGACCAGATTGATGCCGAGATCAACCGTTTCCTCGAAGCTCGTACCAAGTCAGCTACCCAGCTGGAAGCCATCAAAGAGATGGCCGGTCGCACCTTCGGTGAGGAAAAAGAGGCCATCTTCGAAGGCCACATCATGCTGCTCGAAGATGAGGAGCTGGAAGGGGATATCAAATCCTTCATCAAAGAGAACAAGGCTTCCGCTGACAAAGCCATCTATGAGGTGATCGAACAGTACGCCAAGATGATGGCCGAGCTGGATGACCCTTATCTGCGCGAACGCGCCACCGACTTCCGTGACATCGGTACCCGTCTGGTCAAGAACGTACTGGGCATCGCTGTTGTCAACCTGAGCACCATCGACGAAGAGGTGATCCTGGTCGCCAAAGACCTGACCCCGTCTGAAACCGCTCAGATCAACCTGAAATATGTGCTGGGTTTCGTCACCGACATCGGTGGCCGTACTTCTCACACCTCCATCATGGCTCGCTCCCTGGAGCTGCCGGCCGTGGTAGGCACCAACGACATCACCGAGCGCGTCAAGAATGGTGACATGCTGGTGCTGGATGCGATCAACAACCAGATCATCATCAATCCGACCGCTGAACAACTGACCGAAGCCAAGAAGTTCCAGGCTCAGTTCCAGGCCGAGAAAGATGAGCTGGCCAAGCTGAAAGATCTGCCTGCCATTACGCTGGATGGTCACCAGGTCGAAGTGTGCGCCAACATCGGTACCGTCAAGGATACCGAAGGTGCCATCCGCAATGGCGCCGAAGGCGTGGGTCTGTACCGTACCGAGTTCCTGTTCATGGACCGTGACGCGCTGCCGACCGAAGAAGAGCAGTTCAAAGCCTACAAAGAAGTGGCCGAAGCGATGCCGGATCAGCCGATCATCGTGCGCACCATGGACATTGGCGGCGACAAAGAGCTGCCGTACATGAATTTCCCGAAAGAGATGAACCCCTTCCTGGGCTGGCGTGCCGTGCGTATTTTCTTCGACCGCGAAGACATCATGCACGCTCAGCTGCGGGCCATTCTGCGTGCGTCTGCCTTCGGCAAACTGCGCATCATGTTCCCGATGATCATCTCTGTCGAAGAGTTCCGTAGCCTGAAAGCCACCGTAGAGACGCTGAAAGCCGAACTGCGCGCTGAAGGCAAAGCCTTTGATGAATCCATCGAAGTGGGTATCATGATCGAGACCCCGGCCGCTGCCGTGATGGCTCATCATCTGGCCAAGGAAGTGGATTTCTTCAGTATCGGTACCAACGACCTGACCCAGTACACCCTGGCTGTCGATCGCGGTAACGAGATGATCTCCGCCATGTACAACCCGCTGTCACCCTCCGTCCTGACCCTGATCAAGATGGTTATCGATGCGTCCCACGCCGAAGGCAAGTGGACCGGTATGTGTGGTGAACTGGCTGGTGACGAGCGCGCTACCCTGCTGCTGCTGGGTATGGGTCTGGATGAGTTCTCCATGAGCGCCATCTCTGTACCGCGTATCAAGAAGCTTATCCGCAACACCAACTTCGAAGATGTGAAGGCAATGGCTGATCAAGCACTGAGCTTTGCCACCGCCGCTGAAATCGAAGCATGCGTAGATAACTTTATTAAGCAGAAAGCAGTCTGCTAAGATCGGCTGCAAACAGCGACAAATCATCTCTAGGAGCTTTATATGGGTCTGTTTGATAAACTGAAGAAACTGGTTTCCGACGATAGCTCTGACACCGGCGGCATCGAAATCTTTGCTCCGCTGTCTGGCGAAATCGTGCCGATCGAAGATGTGCCTGACGTTGTCTTCGCCGAGAAGATCGTTGGTGACGGTATCGCCATCAAGCCGGCTGGCAACAAGATGGTTGCTCCGTGCGATGGCACCATTGGCAAGATTTTCGAGACCAACCACGCGTTCTCTCTGGAATCCGACTCCGGTATCGAGCTGTTCGTTCACTTCGGTATCGACACCGTTGAACTGAAAGGCGAAGGCTTCAAGCGTATCGCTCAGGAAGGTCAACAGGTCAAGCGCGGCGACACCATCATCGAGTTCGATCTGGCCATTCTGGAAGCGAAAGCCAAGTCTACCCTGACTCCGGTTGTCATCTCCAACATGGACGAGATCAAAGAGCTGATCAAAATGACTGGTGCCGTGACTGTGGGCGAGACCCCGGTTATCCGTATCAAGAAGTAATGCCCGGCTGGCTCACGCCAGTTGCGCACTAAAAAACCGAAGCCTTGTGCTTCGGTTTTTTTATGGCTGCGAGTCGGCTTTTCTTTCTGGTTATTACTCTATTCCGTCGAGATGACAACCCGGTTACGGCCCTGATCCTTGGCCTGATAAAGGGCCCGGTCGGCCATCATCAGCAGATAGTCGATGCTCTCCTGCCCCTTCATGCTGGCACACCCCAGACTGATGGTGAGAGATAGCTGCGTCCCCTGCCATGGCAAGCGGGTGATACTGACATGCTGGCGCAGCTGTTCGGCGCGCCGTGCTGCCTGTTCAATATCGCAACCAGGCAGGATCAGCAGGAACTCCTCTCCGCCCCAACGGGCCAGACTCTCCCCCGGCAACAGCTGGCCAGCCATGGCGTGGGCGACAGCGCAGAGCGCGGCATCGCCAGCAGGGTGGCCGTAGCGGTCATTGACCTGCTTGAAATGGTCGATATCTCCCAACACCACCGAGAGGGGCTCACCCTGCAACCAAAGGGCTTGCAACTGTTGCTGGGCGCCACGCCGGTTGGTCAGTTCGGTGAGCGGATCGGTGCAGGAGAGGCGGCTCACCTCTTCCACCATGCACTGCAGGTCGTGGATATCGCGAAAGGTGACGATATGGCCATCCGGGATGGCATCGGCACCCAGCTGGGCAGTGACGATAAACCAGCGCGACTGACCGCTCTTGCAGCGGATCAGCGCAGGCATTTCGGCGACCTCCAGCCCTTGAGACAAGCTCTGTTCCACCTGGGAGTGCCAGGAGTCGATGATGGTGCGGCGATACCCTTCATCCGGGTAGGCGACCTGAAACCAGGAGGCCATGTCCGGCAGATCGTCAAGGTTGTAGCCCAGCTGCTCAATAAAGGCTTTATTCAGGAAGCGGTGGCGCCGCTGCGGGATCATGTCGGGTGAGCAGCCATCGTGACGGGCAATGGATTCGGACACCAGAATAGGCAGCGGGATCACATCGAAGGAGCGAAACAGGATCTGTTGCAGTTCTCGGTCATTCATAGGAAAAGCAGCTCCACGATGCATCTTTTATATGCTTTACCATAGGTCAGACCAGTGTGGTGGTAAACCGATTTATGGCGGTTACGCCGCCGGTTTTTCAGCCAATGGCAAAGGCGAGAAAATGGCGGGGTGGTTTGCCGTGGCCGTATCGGGTGAAAGCTGGGCAGGCTGAGGAGAAGCGGCGGGGCAAAAGGGTCAAAAAAACCCACATGGTCAGGCACATGTGGGTCGGGAAAAACCAGGCAGGGTAAAACAGACACTCCCTGTGTCGGTCATCTTCAGCTCAGGTGGAGGTGGTCCATCTGCTGGAGCTTTTCGGGCCAGGGCCCCTGCTGGTGGTCACCAAATCTTCACACGCTCGGAAGGTGGCAGATAGAGCTTGTCTCCCGGCTTGATGGCAAAGGCGCGATAGAAGGCCGGCATATTCGCGACGACGCCATTGACCCGGTACTCCAGCGGCGAGTGGGGATCTGTCTTGAGCAGAACGGCAGCGAGCTCGGGCCGGTACTTCCCTTTCCACACCTGCGCCCAGCCGATAAAGAAACGCTGCTCGCCAGTGAAGCCATCGAGCACCGCTGGCTGGCGGTTGCCCAGGGCGAGCCGGTACGCCTTGTGGGCGATGGTCAAGCCACCGAGATCGCCGATATTCTCGCCAAGGGTCAGCTGGCCGTTGACATGCTCCCCCTTGATGGGCTCGAAACGGTCGTACTGTTTCGCCAGTTTTTGCGCTCTAGCGGTGAACTCCTTGAGATCGGCCGGAGCCCACCAGTTGTGCAAGGCACCGTTGCCATCGAATTTGGCCCCCTGATCATCGAAACCATGGCTCAACTCGTGACCGATGACCGCGCCGATGGCGCCATAGTTGACCGCATCATCCGCCTTCAGATCGAAGTAGGGCGGTTGCAGTATGGCTGCCGGGAAGACGATCTCGTTGTTGTTCGGGTTGTAGTAGGCGTTCACCGTCTGCGGATTGTCGAACCACTCCTCCCGATCCACCGGTTGATGGAGGCGGGCAAGGTGCTCGTTGTAACGCACCGTGGCCGCGCGCTGGGCATTGCCGACCAGATCATCGGGACGGATCTCGATTGCGCTGTAATCCTGCCACTGGTCGGGATAGCCGATCTTGACCCGTACCTTCTCCAGTTTCGCCAGCGCCTGCTGTTTGGTCGGGGCAGACATCCAGTCGAGCTCGCCGATCTCCTGGCGATAGGCGGCGATCAGATTGCGCACCATGGTCGCCATCTGTGCCTTGGCTTCGGTCGGGAAGTAGCGTTCCACGTAGAGTTTGCCCACCGCCTGGCCCAGATAGTCATCCAGCACCTCCATGGCCTGCTTCCAGGGCTGCCGCTGCCGGGGGATGCCGCTTAGGGTCGTACCGTAAAAAGCGAAGTGCAGGGCATTGCTCTGGCTGTCGAGATAGGGCGCATAAGTGCGTAGCAGATGGAACAGGCAGTAGGATTGCCACTGCGCGATGCTGGTCTCTTGCATCACGGCGGTCAGCTTCTCCAGATAGTCCGGCTCACTGACGATGATCTCCGTTTCCCCGGCGATACCGGCCTCTGTCAGGTAGCGTTGCCAATCCAGGGTGGGCAGCAACTGACTGAGGCGGGCGATGGGCAGTTTGTTGTAGGTGAGGTTGTCATCCCGCCGGTTGACTCTGTCCCACTGCAGGCTGGCGAGGCGGGTTTCCAGCGCCAGAATGCGATGGGCCTGTTCGCTCGCCCCCTCGACGCCGGCATGGTTGAGCAGGGCGGTAATGAACTGCTCGTAGCTGGCCCGCAGAGCCTTGCTGGCGGCATCTGCTTTCAGGTAGTACTCCCGATCCGGCAGACCGAGACCGGATTGCTGCAGGTAGATCCCGTAGCTGTCAGGCTGCTTCTTGTCGGCCATGATCCCGATACCAAAGGGAGCGCCGCCCCCCAGCTTGTTAACACGGGCAAAGTAGGTGGCCAGCGAGGTGCCATCATGGATGGCCATGATCTCGTCGCGCAGCGGCTGAATGGGGGTCAGCCCTTTGGCATCCCGCCCGGCCTGATCCAGATAGCTGGCGTAGAGATCGGCGATCTGCTGGCGAGGGGTTCCGGACTGTTGCGGGCGCTTGAGCAGCTCCTCCAGCAACACCTTGCGATCCTCCAGCGACTTGTCCGCCAGCAGATTGCCGATGGTCTGCCCCGGCATGTCATCCGGTATTTGGGTCTGGGCCAGCCAGTTGCCGTTGACGTGGCGAAACAGATCGTCCGCCGCGCGCACGCTGTTATCCATGCTGGCCAGATCCACCCCGGAGTGGCCGCTGGTGGCACCGGCGCATGGAGCGAGGCCAAGCAGGGCCAGCGCAATGAGGCTGGCGATCATGCTGCGTTGCTGTTTCATCGTGCGTGTCCTGTATGGGGTGCCAGTAGTGAATTGGCTGTAACCGGTGGTCAATCAGCTGCGAACGACCGAGAGGAAGCGACCGTCGTGATTGAAGGTGCAGGTAAAGTCGACTGCATCATCATCGGTCTCGTACTGGCCATAAACCTTGTATCTGTGGCCACTCTCTTCTGCCGACTCGGTGGTGATATCGCGCGGGGAGACATGGAATTTGCTGGCTGCTTCCCCCGAGCAGTAACGGGGCATCTTGCTGGTGGCCATATGCTGGTCATCGCTATCGTCATGCTGGCCATCATGCTCGTGTTTGTTATCGCTGTGCTTTTTCCCGGCGTAATAGCCAGCGGCGCCGATGGCACCCAGCGCAGCTGCACCTATCAGGACTTTCTTGGTATCCATATTCTGGCAGCCGCTCAATGCCAGACTGGCGGCCAACCCCATTACCATCAAGGAGTGTTTCATCTCTCGGATCCTTTCAATTATCAAATGAGCAAGTCGGTGTCAGCCGAGTGGTGGTCACAGGGCCCGGCGCTGGAATGGCGCCACTTTGCAATGGTCAGGATGAAGAGGACACTCAAATAAAATTAAAAAAAGTTATAAAAATCCGGGGGCCGGAGCGAGCGCGGTATGGGGTAAGCAGTGAGGGGAGAAGGGCACGGGGTTCATCCATGCGGTAAGTAGTGGTGTGGGGCAAGTGTTTGTTTTTAGACTTTTATTTCTCTTTATATTTTATCAAGGGTGATGGCGGTCTGTTGTGCGGCGGCCAGCCATGTTGGCAATGGATAACTGTCTCTATCGCCATAAACTGGCATGAAAAAGCCGCTCACCTGGGTGAGCGGCTGTTGTCATCAGAACCGTGCAGTTCGCTATCAGGCTGGCTGCTTGCCATCTTCCGCGGGCGGCGGCAGAGCGGCGGAGTTGGACTCCACCTTCTGCTCTTCGCCCTGCATATTCTTGATGTAGACATCCATCTGGTTGAAGGCGATCTCGATGCCGTTCTCGCGGAACAGCTGGTCGATCTTGCGGTTCAACTCGTCCACCGCCGGGTTGCGATCCCCCAGTTCGCTCACGAAGAAGCGCAGCTCGTGATCCAGCGTGCTGGCGCCAAAGGTGAGGAAGTAGACGATGGGGGCCGGGTCTTTCAGCACCCGACTGTTTTCGTCGGCCGCCTGTTTGAGCAGGGTGCGGGTCAGCTCCAGATCCGAGCCATACGCCACACCCACCCGTACGATCACCCGGGTGACGGTGTCACTCAGCGACCAGTTGATGAGCCGTTCTGTCATCAGTTGCTGGTTGGGGATGATCACCTCTTTGCGGTCGAAGTCGGTCAGGGTGGTGGCGCGAATGCGGATCCGCGAGACGGTACCGGAGAAGGAGCCGATGGTG
>NZ_CAWLMI010000095.1:0-2200 GCF_963862045.1 Aeromonas sp. 159
TGAATGGTCGTCCGATTGCAGCCATGGTGGCGGGTACGCCTGATCTCAGCCAAATCCCGCTCGGCAATATCGAGCGCATCGAGTATATCCGTGGCCCACGCGCGGCAGTGTATGGTTCCGATGCCATTGGCGGCGTTATCAACCTCATCACCAAAACATCCGCCAAAAATGGCAGCGAGACACACCTGAAGGGCGGTGCTGGGAGCCATGGCTATGGTCAGGGCGAGCTCAGAACGGTTCAGTCATTGGGTCAAAAAACCGATATGAACATGCTGATCGGCTACGAGCGTACCGATGGTTTTGATGTCGTAGCCAATGTCCAGCAGCCGGATCGGGATGGTTTCTCCGGCCGCAATGGTCAAATTGGTTTGAACCACGCTTTTAATGATGCATGGAGCGCGGATTTCAATGCTCAAGGCTATGACAATCTTACCGACACAGATGGCAGCACGGATCAGAGTCGGGTACAGGCTTTCCAATATGATGGTGGTGTCAAGTTCCAGGGTAAGGATCTGATCAGTCGACTTGAAGCCAGTTACGGTGAGAACAAGCTGAAGACTTGGCAGGAGGCTAAAGGAGAGGCTAGCGGTGAGCCTATTCATACTGGTTTAACCCGTTTCTCCTGGATCAATAGTTGGAACGGTATCGAAGGGGTTAATCTGACCGGTGGCGCAGATTGGCAGCGTGAGGAGATGAAATCAGACTCCCGCGGCTATGGAAAAACCTTCAACGCTCCTGGTCGTGACAATACCGGTCTGTTTGCTGTGGGAAGCTATCGTTGGCAGGCGCTGCTATGGGAACTGTCCGGTCGGACCGATGACAACCAGCAATATGGTCGTCACAACACTTGGTCTGCCGCCAGCGGGCTGGATATCGATGAGAACCATAATGTCCGGTTGAGTTACGGTACTGGCTTCAAGGCCCCCACCTTCAACCAGCTCTATTATCCAGGGTCTGAGAATCCGACACTCAAGCCGGAAGAGAGCAAAAACCTGGAGTTGGGCCTGTCAGGTCGCTATTCGGCCTGGGATTGGTCTGTGAATCTGTATCGCAACCGCATCGACAATCTGATTTATTGCCTGACCAGCATGAGCTACACCTGCAACCCCAAAAATACCACGGCGGATATCAAAGGAGTGGAAACGGAGCTCGGCATCGACACCGGACCTGTGCATCATCGTTTGAGCTACGACTACACCAGAGCCAAAGATACGGGTAACCAGGATTTGCAGCTGCTGCGTAGAGCTGAACATAAAGGCAGCTGGATCGCAGATACCCGATTCGATGCCGCAACACTAACTGCTGAACTGCTCTATGTGGGCAAGCGCTATGACAACAACTGGGCGACTAGCCAGCGGGTGGAACTCAGTGCCTATACGCTGTTGAACCTGGCTACCAGTTACGAGGTGACTCAGCAATTTACCTTGGCTGGACGTATCGATAACGTGTTCGATCGTGATTACGCCCCCGCTTATGGTTACGCATCGCCGGGTTCCGAGTTCAAAGTGACTGCCGACTACCGCTTCTGATGCTTTATTCGGTTCATCCTTGAAAAACCGAGGCCCTGCCATTGGCAGGGCCTTTTCTATTGGCGGCAGGCGGGAGTATGATCGCCGCCTTGCACCAAAGGGGAGCTCAAGTGGCCAATATTCTCGTGTTTGATTCCGGTATGGGTGGCCTGACCATCTACCGCGAGATCCGCCGCGTCCTGCCGGCACACAACTATTTCTACTGCTTCGATAATGCCAACTTCCCCTATGGTGAATTGAGCGAGCCCGCCCTGATTGCTGCCTGCACCCGCTTGGTGACCACCATGGTGGCCCGTCATCATATCGATCTGGTGGTGATTGCCTGCAACACGGCCAGCACCATAGCGCTGCCGGCCCTGCGCGAGGCTCTGGATATTCCCGTGGTGGGGGTGGTGCCAGCCATCAAGCCCGCCGCCGCGCAGACTCGCAACGGTTGTATCGGTCTGCTGGCCACTCCAGGCACCGTCAGCCGCGACTATACCCACGAACTGATCGCCCAGTTTGCCCCCGGCAAGCGGGTGCTGCTCAAGGGCACCACCGAGCTGGTTATAGAAGCCGAACACAAGCTGGCGGGCCTGCCGGTCAATATGGCGCTGCTGCGCGAGGTATTGGCCGACTGGCTGGAGGGGGAGGATAAGCCGGATACGCTGGTGCTCGGTTGCACTCACTTC
>NZ_CAWLMI010000096.1:0-26215 GCF_963862045.1 Aeromonas sp. 159
GACTTCAAGGGGGCGGTGAGCAACTGGTTTGCCCACCGCTACGGGGCGAGCCTCGACCCCGAGACGCTGGTCTACGGCCCCTCGGTCATCTATGTGATTGCCCAGCTGGTGAGCCTCTGGTCGGCGCCGGGTGAAGGTGTGCTGGTGCATACCCCCGCCTACGACGCCTTCGGCAATATGCTGGCTGCCAACGACAGGGTGCTGCTGCCATGCCCGCTTAAAAAAGAGGAGGGGAGTTACCAGATCGACTGGCAATGTTTCGAGCAGCAAGCCGCTCGCCCCGATTGCCGGATTATGCTGCTCTGCAGCCCCCACAACCCCACCGGCCGGGTCTGGACGCGCGATGAACTCGGCCGGATGGCCGCCATCTGCCAGCGCCACGGGGTCAAGGTCATCTCGGACGACATCCATATGGATGTGAGTTTTGCCCGCTACCTGCCGTGGAGCGAAGTAGCGCCGGACGATCACTGGGCGCTGGTAAGCTCGGGCTCCAAATCCTTCAATATTCCCGCCCTTGGCGGCGCCTACGCCTTTATTGCCAACGCAGCGGCGCGGACCGCCTATCTGCAGCGGCTCAAGGCAGCCCATGGCCTCTCATCGCCCCCCATTCTCGGGGTGCTGGCCCATATCAGCGCCTATCGGGACGGGGCTGCCTGGCTCGATGCGCTGAAAAGCTATTTGCACGGCAACCTCGCCCATGTGGCGGCGCGGCTCAACGCGGCTTTCCCCGCCATCGACTATCGGGTGCCAGAGGGAACCTATCTCGCCTGGATTGACCTGCGCGGTCTTGGCATCGACTCCACCAAACGGATGGATGCGCTGCAAGCCTTGCTGGTGGAGAAATATCGGGTCGCCATCATGCGCGGCGACACCTACGGCCCGGAAGGCACAGGCTATATCCGCCTCAACGTCGGCTGCCCGCGCTCGAAGGTCGATCAAGGACTCGACGCCCTGATCGGCGCGCTGGGGGAGGTGGTGTAGAGCAAATCCACTCAACATGAGAAACATAACGGGGCCATCAGTGATGGCCCCGTGTTGGTTGCGCTATTTTCCCTTATGAGCAGACGCCGATATCAGGCACGAATGGTCGTCGGGATAGCGTTGTTCGGGCGTGACATGGCTGGTTCGAGCGCGGGCTCACTGAGCTCGGTAGCTGCTAGCGCTGTGCCTTGGGTCAGGGCTTCAGCCTGATGCAGCATGCGGCTGACAAGCTCAATCAGAAGTTCCACATCCAGCTTGTCCAGCCACTCGCGACACCAGAGCAGGCAGCTCTGCTCGCTGTCCCTACTGAGTTGCAGCACAGGCCAGTCGGCCATGGCGGCGAGGGAGGGGGTCTGGATATCCCCCAGCGGGATAAACAGGGTCACCAGTTGATCCCGCTCGCGAATATGGAGGCTGAAGGGGCCCGCCTGCAGATCCAGCCCCTCTTCGTGCAGGCACTCCTGCGGCAGGGATAGCTGGCGAACGAGGGTTGATAGCATGGCATGGAACATCATTAATCCTCCCGATGGGTGTTATCAAAGACCGACTCTGTGGGCGGCCACAGGTTGGCGATAGGGGGGCGGGCAGGGGTACCGACCAGTGGCGCCCCTATGGTGGCGGCCCAGGGGTCGACCACTTTGGCGTGTGGCCCCCAGCTTTCCGGCTTGGTGAGTTCACTCCCCTCGACGCGACCAATCACCACAAAGCAGTGGGTCTGGGCGTGACCCTGTGCGCCACGATGGGCCAGCACTTCGATCCGCTGGTCACTGTTGTGGCGCAGCAGTTCGGCCGCCGCTGAATAGGCCAGGGTCGAGCAGCAACCGGCCTTGGCGTCATCCACCGCTTTGGCGATGTTTTCCATGGTGCGCAACGAGAGTGGCTGCTTGTTTCTGGTGATCTGGATGGCGGCCATATTGGCGCTGTTGTTGGCGCGCTGGTTGGCTGCCAGGCGCTGGGGATCCTGCCCGAAGGCGTTGAGTTTGCCGATGATCTTCTGATAGCTCGGGTTGTTGGGCTGGACAAAGGTCTGGGCGTCGGTACAGGCGTAGCTGCCCAGTTTTTCCAGTCCGGGCATGCTCTTTTGCAGCAGGGCCTGGGTGCCACCCGCCATCACTTTCGGTTCATGTCGCGGGGCGGCTCTGGTGATGGCCCCCTGTTCGGCCAGCGCCTGTTTCAGTTCGGTCAGACGAGCGCCGCGTGCGGCCACCTCTTTGGGGTGGTGCTGCTCCCAGTGCTGGATTGCATCCTGCACCCGCTGCGCTTTGCCGCTATCGGGGGCGCTTTGCAACTGGCGCAGGGCGCTGATGACCTGCTTGAGATCGCTGCTCTGGAAGTGGCCGATGCCGCGCTTGACGGATTGCTCGAACAGCTTGTTACCCTTGGCCAGCAGCGGGCTGGCCTCTGTCTGTTGGGGTGATGCTGGGCGGTTGAGGTGAATGTGTCCACCGATTGCAGGTAAGGCCATGATGTGATTCCCGACAGGGTTGACGATAAGGGGATGATACCGAGCCGTGACGGCGCGCTATATCAGGGAGCGGTCGGGGATTTGTCAGTTTTCCGCGTGTTGCGCAGTTTGTTCGGCGATGTGGGCAGCTTGCTGCCCTACCACTGTGGCCCTTCGCTCTGGCGCCACTGCTCCAGCCAGCGCAGAACCTCGGCAGTCGCCTCGATCTGGTCGGCGGGAATGTAGTTGTTGAGTTGGGCATCCCGATAGAGGGCACGGGCCAGTGGAATGCGTTGCAGCACCGGGATCCCCTCCTCTTCGGCAATCTTGCGCACCTGTAGCGCCTGGGCATCGGTGAATTTGAGGGTCACCACCGGCAGCGGGGTTTCTCCCCGCTCGTAGCGGATACCGATGGCGATATGGGTCGGGTTGGCGACGATGACCGAGGAGCGCTTGACGTCGGCGCGCATGTTGCTCGACTGCAACTCCTGATGGAACTGGCGGCGCTTGCTCTTGATCTCCGGGCTCCCCTCCATCTCCTTGTACTCCCGCTTCACCTCGTCCTTGCTCATCTTGAGCTGCTTGATGTGCTGGTAGTGTTCGAAGGCGTAGTCAGCGATGGCTATCACCACAAAGCCCATGGCGCAGACCGCCATCAGCTGGCCCAGCATGCCCCCCAGCACCGGAGTGATGCAGCTCATGCCGCAGCCGGGTAACTGGAGCATCGCCTGCAGATTGCCCTTTATGGTGACCCACACCAAGAGGCTCAGGAGACTCACCTTGAGCAGGGATTTGACGAACTCCATCAGGCTCTTGATGGAGAAGATCTTTTTGGCCCCCTCCACCGGATTGATCTTTTTGATATCGGGCTTGATGGACTCGCCGCTCAGCAGAAAACCGTACTGGGCGAAATGGGAGGCGAGTACCACCAGCACCGCGACCGCGAGGAGCGGAATGCAGAGATAGGCCATCTCCTGCATCAGGTTCTCCACCACATGGTTGAGCGCCTGGGTAAAGGGGAGGTGGATGTGGGACTCCGGGATCATCATCAGCTTGCCCAGATGTTCGAGGTAGTAGTCGGACATCGCCATCAGCATGCCTACCAGACTGAGGATGATGGCGGTGGAGACCACCTCCTTGCTCTTGACCACCTGCCCCTTCTGGCGGGCATCCCGCAACTTTTTTGGGGTGGGTTGTTCGGTCTTCTCGCCGCTCATCGCGCCTCCAGAATGGGGATCAGCAGTTGCAGCGGATCCATCACCGCCAGCACCTGTTGATAGGCGTGGTCCATCATCAGCTTGATGTAGATGACCAGCAACAGGCTGGCGACGGCGCTTTTTATCGGCATCGCCAGCACGAAGACGTTAAGTGAAGGGGCGAAGCGGCTGATCAGCGCCAGCCCGAATTCGGCCAGAAACATGGCGATCAAGAGCGGCGCCGCCAGCAAAGCGCAGAGCAGCAACATATGGCTGAACTGGCTGTAGAAAAAGTTGACCCACTGCTCGTCAATGGTGGGGAAAAAGTGCGCCACCGGCCAGCTGATGTAGCTCTGGAACAGGGCGGCCAGCAGGGCGAGAAAGGCGCCGCTGGCAAAAAAGAGGGTAATCAGGGTCTGGGTCAGCAGCAGGCCGGTGGGACTGGTCTGGCTGCCGAGACTCGGGTTGAATAGGGAACCCATGGCGGCACCGCGCTGGTTGTCGATCAGAAAACCGCTCGCCTCGATGGCCCAGAAGGGGATGGCGGCGACAAAGCCGATCAGCAGGCCGAGCAGCACCTCTTTGGCGATCAGCATGGCCAGCGCCATGCCGTCGATCTGATCCGGCAAGGTGTCGGCGACTGTGGGGTAGGCGTAGAGTGCCAGCGAGCAGACCACTCCGTTGCGGATCATCGCCCCTCCCAGCATCTGTTTGCTCAGCACCGGCAGCATCACGAAGCAGCTGATAAAACGCGGCAGCAGCAGGGTATAGGCCAGCATCTGGGCCTGCAGGCTCTCAAGCGTCATTGGATCTGCGGTACCTTGAACAGCACCATATCGGCAAAGCTGTAGAGCTCGTTCCCCAGCCAGGCGGTGGTGGCAAACAGGGTGATCACCACGGCGATCAGCTTGGCGACAAAGCCCAGGGTCTGCTCCTGGATCTGGGTCAACGCCTGCAGCAAAGAGACAAGGGTGCCCACCAGCGCCGCCACCAGCACAGGTGGCATCGAGAGGATCAGCACCAGCCAGAGCGCCTGGCTGGTGAAGTGAAGGATATCGGCGTGACTCATGCTAGCCTCCGTAACTGATGACCAGCCCGTGGGTCAGGCGGGCCCAGCCATCGAGCAGCACAAACAGCAGTAGCTTGAAGGGCAGCGAGATGGTCATGGGGGAGACCATCATCATCCCCATCGCCAGCAAGATGTTGGAGATGATGAGATCGATGGCGATAAAGGGCAGGTAGATCAGAAAGCCTATCTCGAAGGCGCGGCTCAGCTCGCTCACGGTAAAGGCGGGCAGCAGGATCAGCAGGCTGTCGGGCTCCAGCCGGTCGGCATACTTGCTGGGCCAGAGCTGCTTGGTGCTGTCGATAAAGAAGGCGTGCTCCCGCGGTTTGATCTGCTTTTTCAAAAAGTCGCGGTAGGGGGCAATCCCCTCATCGAGGAACTTTTCCACAGATTCGGATTTGGCCAGCGACACCTCGTTCTGGCGCAGGTAATCCTGGGTGGCAAAGCCGACCGGCGCCATCACATAAATGCTGAGAATGATCGCCAGCCCGTACATCGCCATGTTGGGGGGGATCTGCTGCACCCCGAGGGCGTTGCGCAGCAGCGAGAAGACCACCGCCAGCTTGACGAAGGAGGTGGCCATCACGGCGATAAAGGGGAGCAGGGCCAGCAGTGCCAGCCCGACGATAAGGTTTAGCTCGTCTGGCAACTGGATCATGACTGTGACTCGTTGTCGAGGCGTTCGACCCTTACCCCCAGGCGACCCTGGATCTCCACCAGTCGGCCCACTCCCAGCGAATGGCCGTTGCTGATGATGCGCACTTCGCCATCGAGGGGGGTGCCAAGATCGATCAGGGCGCCCGGTTGCAGGCTGGTGAGAGTGTGCCAGTCCAGCGTCTGGCGGCCCACTTCAAAGCTCACCTGGATCGGCAGTTGCTCCAGCTCGGTCGGGCCGAAGGGGTCAGCGGGTTTAGCGTTGTGCATGGCAGTCAATTCCAGATGTTGTTGATGGGGTTGGCAGTAGGCAAAGGGGCGACCCTCCACACAGATCAGCAGTTGCTGGCCGAGCTGCGGATGGGGCGGCGGCAGCAGCACATCGCCGATGGCGAGAGTGGCGAGCTCATCCATGGTCAGCCCAATCTCGCCCCACTGCAGGGAGAGGGTGAGGGGCAACGGCAGCCGCTGCTGCTGTGGTCGTGGTGGCAACTTGCTCAGCAAGGGCTCGGGCTGCGGCAGCCAGAGAGCGAGACTGGTCCCCTCCCGTTGCAACAGCAGTTGCAGGGCGGGCTCATCGGTCTGAACATTACTTTCCGGTCGGGTCAGCGCCGAGCAGCTGAGTCCACCGAGGGGTTGTCCCAGCCGTTCGATCAGTGCCAGTTGCAGCGGCTCGGGCAGGCTGAACAGCGCCGCCTGTTGTAGATCCGGCGCGAGCCAGTGCGCCAGCTCTGCGCCGTGGCACAACAGCGGCAAAGAGAGCCCCTGCCACTGCAGTTGCAGCCGGGTATCGAGTGTCGCAGGCGGCAAACCGATGGCGAGGAGAAGCTCGCCGCCACTCCAGTTAAAGTGCTGGCGGTATTGGCTCAGGGTCTGCTGTAAAGTCAACTCCGCCAGCGAGGCGGAGGTGAGGGCAATCGGTGTCATGCGTCGGCATCCCACTCTTCGTAGATGGATCGTTTATGGCGCGAGCCCTGCTCACTGTCGGGCTGGCCGAAGAGATCGAGGGCGACCCGCTCGCCGGGATAGAGCCGTTGCAGGCGGTCGACCAGATCGCTGCGCCCCTGATTGAGCAGCAGCTCACCTTGCGCCGTGGCGAGGATCTCGATCTGCAACTCGCCATGGTGGTGAGCGATGCGAATGGAGAGATCGCCCAGCTGTGGCAACGTCAGGCGCAGCAGTGGCGGGCGCTCCGGGCGGCCCAGTTCCTGATAGATATCCACTGCCAGCCGCTCCAGCAGTTGACCCAGTTCCCGATTGTTTTCGGCTGGAGCCAGCCGGGCGAGTTGCAGATCCCCGGGGGTTTTCACCTGTGGGGAGAGCGGTTGACCGCTGGCTTCGGGTATCTCGTCGCTCAGAGTGAGCGCATTGATGTCAGTGTCAGCGGCGAGCTGCTCTGCGAGCTCACGGGCATCGACTAAGGATGCTTCGTTCAGTTGCTGGGCGGCTTTTTCGATCACTAGCGCCCTGTCCAATCCAGAGGTGTCACCTGCTATCAACGTGTTATCCGCTCCCCTATCGGAATATGTCTGGGGCTCTTCCTGTGCCGATGACGATGTGGACAGCGAGCTCTTTTGTCCTGGCAGTGACCATGTTTCTGGGGACTGGTATGCGCTGCTTTCCAGCTCTTTATCCTGCGAGTGTTGATCTGCTTGGCGCTCTGTTTCCTTCTGGTCACGGGCGGCCACTTCAGAGAGGGAAATGCCGAGTTGCTCCTCTTTGACGAGCGGCTCTGACTGCCGTTTTTTTGACCTTGCGTGAGCGGCGGCAAGCTCCTGCTGTTGGGCCTTATCGGCTATCTCTTTTTTCTGTTGCTGCGCCTGCAATAGCTGTTGATGCAACGGAACCCTGCTTTGGTGCAGGTTATTTTCCCGGTGTTGGTGAGCTGTCTTTTGTTCCTGCTCAAGCCTCATCGCCTGCTCGAAACGCTGTTGTTGCGATCGATTGGCTTCAGCCATCTGGGTATCACCCCGGGCTGTCACTGTGCCCTGTATCGGGAGGATTCGGTTCATGACTCGTTACATCCTGCTCTGCTGGCGGAACTCTTCCTGTTCCTGCTCTTCGTTGTAGTCACGCAGGGCTTGCTGTGAGGCCTGCTCCTGACGGTGTAGTTCGGCAAATTTCTGTTGCTGCTGGCGGGCTCGGTGTACCGCCTGCTGGCGCTCCTGCAAACGGATGCGCTCTTCGGCGACCCGCTCGGCCTGTTCGGCAGCAGTTTGTTCAAGCTGGGCCTCTTTCTCCCGCAGCAGCGCCACTTGCTGTTGCCACGCCTTGAGCCCCTTGCGATCGAGTTGCTCCGCCTGACAGATGGCAAATAGCCGCTCCTCTTCGGCAAGGCGCCACTGGCGATAGTCGAGACTCTCCTGCTCCGCTTCGCGTTGGCGAACGCGGGCGAGTTGCACCCGAGCCTGCTGGGCGGCGAGCTGCTGCTCGGCCCGATCCAGCCGCAGGTCTTTTATTCGTTGCAGGCGGCCAATCATCGGGTCAGTACCTCCAGAGTCGAGAGGGCTTCCGGCAGTGAGCTGGGTTCATGAGTGCCTTGCCTTAGCCACTGGCGAATAGTCTCGATGCGGGCGATCGCCTCATCGGCCACCTTGTCCTGCCCTTTCTGGTATTCGCCGATCTGCAGCAACAGCTCCACCTCTTCATATTTCGCCAGCCAGCTGCGCAGTCGACCGGCCTGAGCCTGATGCTCGGGCTCGATGATCTGGTTCATCACCCGGCTGGCGGAGCGCAGCACGTCGATGGCCGGGTAGTGGTTGGCCGCCGCCAGTTTGCGCGACAGGATGATGTGGCCATCGAGGATGGAGCGGGTCTCGTCGGCTACCGGCTCTGTCATGTCATCCCCCTCTACCAGCACGGTATAGAGGGCAGTGATGGAGCCCTTGTCTGACTGACCGGCCCGCTCCATCAGGCGGGGCAGGGCGGCAAACACCGACGGCGGATAGCCCCGTCGGGTTGGCGGTTCGCCAGCGGCCAGACCAATCTCCCGCTGGGCACGGGCAAAGCGGGTGACGGAGTCCATCAGCAGCAGTACCCGCTTGCCCTGATCGCGGAAATACTCGGCGATGGAGGTGGCGACAAAGCCTGCCTTGGCCCGCTCCATGGCGGGGCGATCCGAGGTAGCCACCACCAGTACCGCCTTCTTGAGCCCCTCTTCCCCCAGATCCGCTTCGATAAATTCGCGCACCTCACGGCCCCGTTCACCGATCAGCGCCAGCACGGTGACATCTACCTCGGCGCTACGAATAAGCGACGCCAGCAGGGTACTCTTGCCGCCACCTGCGGCGGCGAAGATCCCCATCCGTTGCCCCTCACCGCAGGTGAGCAGGCCGTCGATGGCGCGAATACCGAGCGAAATGGGCTCGGCGATGCGCTTGCGGCTCATGGGAGCCGGCGCATCCCGATAGACCGGGTACCAGGCATCGGGCTCCGGCAGATGGCCACCGCCAAAGGGGTTACCGAGGCCATCGAGCACCTGACCGAGCAGATGCTCGCCGACCCCGACCTGATGCATGGCTCCGGTCGGGCTTACCTCGGTGTTGGAGGAGATGCCGAACATCTCGCCAAGGGGGGTGAGCAGCGCCTGATGCTGGGCAAAGCCGATCACCTCCGCCTGCAGCGAGAGTGTGTTGTCCGGGTTGCGCAGATGACAGAGCTCGCCGATCCGCACCCCGGGGACGACTGCCTTGAGCAGGGTGCCGGTCACCTGGGTGACCCGGCCACGGATCTGGATCAGGCGGCACTCGTCGATGGCGTGACGAAGCTGGTTAGGGATGTGGTCGAGGGAGAGGGTCATAACAATCTGCGCCATTGAAACTGGTGGCCACTATAGGGGATGGGGGGCTACGGGGATTTCAGCGCGAGTCGGGACTTTTTAGAAAACCGTTGGGGGCGGGCTAAAAATTCACGGCCGATTTTGGCATAGGGAGGCGAAGGCGATTTTTATAATGCCATCCTCGTCAATCCATTCGTCACGGGAGTTTCCATGGCCATTATCCAGAGCAACCCCTATGCCCCTGCCGCCCAGCCCGAGCTGCGCGGAGCAGAGGCCGCATCCCGTCAGGCTCCCCTGCAGGGAGGACAGTTTCAGGGGGAGCGGGTCGTGCTGGCCAGTGCCACCCAGTCGCTGGCCGATGCCGCTGAAGAGCTCACCTTTGTCTTTTCCGAGCGCGCTGAGCTTTCGCTCGCCAAGCGCAAGCTGAGTGACAGCCTTGCCCGCATCAGCGAGATAGAGGCGCTGGTGGGGGACTACCTCGACAAGGTGCCGGAGCTGGAGCGCCAGCAGAAGATCAAGGAGATGGTGAGCCACCTCGGCAGCGGTCGGCTGGCCAATCTCTCCCAGTTGCTGGCCTACCTCGAGAGCTATTCGGGGGAAGTGAGCGAGCAGTTCGAGGCGCTCTGCCAGGCGCGCAAGGCCCTCGCCGGACGACCGGAGATGCGGGGCACCCTGGCGCTGGTGGAGCAGGCGTTGGCCAAGCTGGCGGATGAGCAGGGCAGTGCCATCGTGCTGGGGGCGCGCATTACCGGCCCCGCGGCCGAAGCGGCCAAAGCGGGCGTGGGAGCCGAGCAGGATCTGCGGGATCTCTATCGCGATGCGGTGCAGGACTACCGTGCCCTTTCTGCCGCCTGGCGCGATATTCACAGCCGCTTTGGCAACGGTGCGCTGGAGAAGGTGACCGGCTTCATGATGAAGGCCCTGAGCGCCGATCTCGACAGCCAGCAGCGCTGGCTCGACCCGGTCAAGCTGGAGCGGGTGATGAGCGACATGCACAAGCTGCGGCTGCTCAACACTCTCTCGGCGCAAGTGGACGAGCTGTGGCAACGGGTGAAGGAGGGCTCGGCCCATGGCATACGGGCCTTCTGATCTGATGGGCGATCTGATCGCCCTGGTGGAGAAACGCTGGGCCAGCGTGCGGGATGTGGAGCAGGTCGGTGTGGCGCTTGAGCTGTCAGATTGTCGCCAGCAGGTGCTGCTCTATCAAGAGCTCAAGCGGCTGATCCGCCTGCTGCCGGTGGAGCTGTTCAGTGAGGAGGAGCAGCGCCAGAACCTGTTGCAGTGCTGTCAGGGGGCGCTCGATAACGCCATCGAGCGGGAAGAGGATGAGTTGTCTGGAGAGTCGTCATGAACTGGATTGAACCCCTGCTGGTGCAGTTTTGCCAGGATCTGGGCATCACCATAGGGGATAACCCCCATTCGCTGATCCAGCTTGAACTGGAGCAGAGCGGCACTCTGCAGTTGGAGCGCCATCAGGGGCAACTGACCCTCTGGTTGGCCCGCGCCGTGCCCTGGCATCAGAGTGGCGATGCGCTCCGCCGCGCCATGACCTTGACTGCCGCGGCGCAAGGGCCGGCACTGCCGGTGCGCTGCGGCTGGTTGGGGGAGGATCAGCTTATCCTCTTCGTCACTCTCGATGAGCGGGCCGTGACTCTGCCCCAGCTCCATCAGGCAGTGACCACCCTGACCCGGCTGCAGCGAGAGGTGCTGGCGTCATGAGCCGGATCACTGCCGCGCATATCGGTATCGAGCAGCTCAGCGCCATCTCTCTTGACGATCAGGAGCGAAGCCTGCCGGGGCGTTATGCCCTGTTACCCGATGGCCAGTCCATCGAACCCCATATCAGCCGCCTTTACCCCGAGCGGCTGGCGGATCGGGCGCTGCTCGATTTCGCCACCCCGGATCGCGGCTTTCACGACTTGCTGCGGCCGGTTGATTTCAATCAGGCGATGCAGGGTCTGCGCAGTGTGCTGGCAGAAGGGCAGAGCCCGGAGTTGCGAGCGGCCGCTGCGCTGCTCGAACAGATGCACGCCGATGAACAACTGATGCAGATGACCCTTCATCTGCTGCACAAGGTATGACCATGGTGCTTACGTCACAGCAGCAGGATGCGCTGCTGCTCACCGGCTGGCTGCAACTGCAATATGGCCACCCCGACAAGGCGAGCGTGCTGCTGGCCGCCCTGCTGCAGATCCACCCCGACCATCAGGGAGGGCGACGGACCCTGCTGGTGGCCCTGATCAAACAGGGGGAGGGGGAGGCGGCGCTGGCCCATGTCGATCAGCTGATGCAGCAAGGGGAGGCCGACGGCCCGCTCTGGCTCTGTCGCAGCCGGGCCTGCCAGTTGGCAGGGCGGCTGGATGAAGCCCGTTTTGCCTATCAACAATACCTCGAACTGGAAGAGCAGAATGAATCAACGCTCCCTTGAGCTGCTGCGCCGGATAGGCGAGCGCAAGGACATCATGCTGGCGATCCTGCTGCTGGCCATCGTCTTTATGATGGTCTTGCCGCTGCCGCCGGTGGCCCTCGATATCCTGATTGCCATCAACATGACCATCTCGGTGGTACTGCTGATGATGGCGGTTTATATCAATTCGCCGCTGCAGTTCTCCGCCTTTCCGGCGGTGCTGCTGATCACCACCCTGTTCCGGCTTGCCTTGTCGGTGAGTACCACTCGGATGATCCTGCTGCAGGCCGATGCGGGACAAATCGTCTACACCTTCGGCAACTTCGTGGTGGGGGGCAATCTGGTGGTGGGGATCGTCATCTTTCTCATCATCACCATCGTCCAGTTTCTGGTGATCACCAAGGGTTCGGAGCGGGTCGCCGAGGTGAGTGCCCGCTTCTCCCTCGATGCCATGCCCGGCAAGCAGATGAGTATCGATGGTGACATGCGCGCCGGGGTGATCGACGTGCACGAGGCGCGGGATCGCCGCGGGGTCATCGAGAAGGAGAGCCAGATGTTCGGCTCCATGGATGGCGCCATGAAGTTTGTGAAGGGGGACGCCATCGCGGGCCTCATCATCATCTTCGTCAACATCCTAGGTGGCGTCACCATAGGGGTAACCCAGAAGGGGTTATCCGCCGCCGATGCGCTGCAGCTCTACTCCATCCTGACGGTGGGTGATGGCATGGTCTCCCAGGTGCCGGCGCTGCTGATCGCCATCACCGCGGGGATCATCGTTACCCGGGTCTCTTCTGAAGAGTCTTCCGATCTGGGTACCGATATTGGCGCCCAGGTGGTGGCCCAGCCCAAGGCGCTGCTGATCGGCGGTCTGTTGCTGGTGTTGTTTGGGTTGATCCCGGGCTTCCCGATGATCACCTTCTTTGCGCTGGCGGCCATCGTCACGGCAGGCGGTTATTTTATCGGCTTGCGTCAGCGCAAGGCGCAGAGCAGCAACAGTCAGGATCTTCCTGCCGTGCTGGCGCAGGGGGCGGGAGCCCCCGCCGCTCGCAGCAAGCCAAAACCGGGCAGCAAGCCTCGGGGCAAGCTGGGGGAGAAGGAGGAGTTTGCCATGACGGTGCCGCTCCTGATCGATGTGGATGCCGCTTTGCAGGCCGAGCTGGAGGCGATTGCCCTCAACGACGAACTGGTGCGGGTGCGCCGCGCCCTCTATCTCGATCTCGGGGTGCCCTTCCCGGGTATTCACCTGCGTTTCAACGAGGGGATGGGGCCCGGCGAATACCTGATCCAACTGCAGGAAGTACCGGTCGCCCGCGGTCTGCTGCGACCGGGCCATCAGCTGGTGCAGGAGAGCGCCTCCCAGCTCGATCTGCTGGGGATCCCCTACGAAGAGGGGGCGCCGTTACTGCCGGGACAGCCGACTTTGTGGGTCGCTAATGAACATCAGGAGCGGCTGGAGAAGTCACGGCTGGCCACCCTCACCACCGATCAGGTGGTGACCTGGCATCTATCCCATGTGCTGCGGGAATATGCCGAGGACTTTATCGGCATTCAGGAGACCCGCTACCTGCTGGAGCAGATGGAGGGGAGCTATGGCGAGCTGGTCAAGGAAGCGCAACGCATCATCCCGCTGCAGCGAATGACCGAAATTTTGCAGCGGCTGGTGGGGGAGGATATCTCCATCCGCAACATGCGCGCCATCCTCGAGGCGATGGTGGAGTGGGGCCAGAAAGAGAAGGATGTGGTGCAGCTCACCGAGTACATCCGTAGCAGCCTCAAGCGCTACATCTGCTACAAGTACGCCAACGGCAACAACATCTTGCCTGCCTATCTGCTCGATCAGCAGGTGGAGGAGCAGATCCGCGGCGGCATTCGCCAGACTAGTGCCGGCAGCTATCTGGCGCTCGATCCCACCATTACCCAGAGCTTCCTCGATCAGGTGCGCCATACCGTCGGTGATCTGGCCCAGATGCAGAACAAGCCGGTGCTGATTGTCTCCATGGATATCCGCCGCTATGTGCGCAAGCTCATTGAAGGGGATTATCACGCCCTGCCGGTGCTCTCCTATCAGGAGCTGACCCAGCAGATCAATATCCAGCCCCTCGGGAGGGTCTGCCTGTGAGCGGGAACCCGTTAACCTCTGACCCCCTGATCCCCTGGCTGCAAGCCAGGGGTGTGGCGGTGGTACCTCACCATCTGGGGGCAACCCCCATCCAGCTCGGCCACGCTTTCTGCTATCGCCAAATTTATCTCGCCTGGCGCTTTGATCCTGCGACCCTACGGGTCTGGATCCTGTTGGTGCGCCGAGAGGGGGAGCGGGCCGGACTGGCCAATCCCTTTGCAGCCCTCTATCTGCTGGCCGAAGCCACTCTGAAAGTGCTCGGGCCGGGCCATTACCTCTACGGCAACGTCGATGTCTTTCGTGGCAGTAGCCTGAGTAGTGAGCGGCTCGGGCGCTTCTACCTGCGCTGGACGGGAGCCAGTGAACCCGAGCCCGGCTGGTTCATGCTGGCCGCCGAGCGAGTCTGTTCCGTGCGAGATATGCGAAAACGACAAAAGCACGGCCTTGCGTGACAGGCATGTCCAAAGGGGCCTCATAGAATAGGAGCCAAGATGAAACAACCGCGTTTTGCCGACCATAGCGAGACCATTTCGCAAGCAGAGCAGGCCATTGCCGACAGCGATCACCGCAACGCTCTGTTGCAAGAGATGCTGGCTGGCCTCGCTCTCTCGGATCAGACCTGTCAGCTGCTATTCGATGCGCCGACCGAGCAAGTGGCCGTGGCCGAGCAGGAGTTGCTGGCTGAGATCCAGCGCAGACAGGCGTTACTGCCGGCACAGCCGGGAGAGGGCCGCAAGAGTCGCCGTCCCACCATGATGCGCGGACTGATGATTTAAGGAGTCGTGATGAGCACTATCCCTGACTACAACACCAACCCTGGTGCGTTCGTCGGCTGGCTTGATGGGCAAGCACTGGACGCATTGCCGGGCCATAAAAACCCCAAGTTGAGCGAACTGGTCGAGCTGCTCAAGGGCAAGATCACCATCAGTGCTGACTCATCGACTGCGCTGAGCAAGGAGCAGCTGGAGAAGTTGCTGGCTGCCTATCTGACGGATCCCGCCTCGATCAACGGGGGTTGGGCGATGGGCCAGTTCCGAGGGGGGCAAGATGCGGCTATTGCCGCCATCAAGGGAATGATCGAGCGGGGAGCAAAACAAACCCCGCCAGTCACCCACTGGACCGTCCCTGAATTTATGCTGCTCTCCCTCAGTGCGCTGACCATGGATCGCATCGATGACGATCTCATCACGACCTTTACCGGGGTGATGGCGTTTCAGGACAACCAGCGTAAAGGGCTGCGGGACGAGCTGGCAGAGATGACCGGTGAGCTGAAGATCTACGGGGTGATCCAGTCCGAGATCAACAAGGTGCTCTCTGCGGCATCCAGCCAGACCTTCAACACCAATTTCAATCTGCTGGATTACAAGCTCTATGGCTATCAGTCTCTGGCCGAATTTATGGATGGGTCAGAGTTCAAACTGTTGTCAAAAATGTTTACCGATGGGTCGGTGCAAAAAGCACAGCAAGATTTCACCAACGCTAAAAATGAACTGGAAAAAGTAACGTCTGCCAGCCTCGACCCCAAAACGCTGGGGGAGGCCAAGGCCGATTATGAGCGTAAAAAAGCCAATTTTGAGAAGATCGTAGCCACGCAGGTCATCACAGTTAAAACGTTCCTCGAAAGTGAGCAGAAGAAGAGCGGTGCGATGAAAAATATCGAAGCGAGCTACAGCTATGACAAGGACAACAATAAGCTTGGCAACTTCTCCACCAGTGTGAGCGACCGTTCTCGCCCGCTCAACGATCAGGTCAGTGAAAAGACCACCCGCCTCAACGATGTCAGCTCGCGCTACAACGCCGCCATCGAGGCACTCAACCGCTTTATCCAGAAATACGACAGCATCATGCGCGACATTCTTGGCGCAATTTGAGGAGAGATCATGCAGACCGATATCACCCTGACCCCGGAATATGAAGCAGAGCTGGAGGCCTTTATGGCTGACGGTGGCACCCTGGCCATGCTGCAGGATATCTCGGGGGACACCTTGGAGCAGCTCTATGCCCTGGCCTTTGGCCAGTATCAGGCCGGCAAGTGGGAGGATGCTCACAAGATCTTCCAGGCCCTCTGCATGCTGGATCACTATGAGCCGCGCTATTTCCTTGGGCTGGGGGCCTGCCGTCAGGCGATGGGGGAGTTTGAAACGGCGGTTCAAAGCTACAGCTTTGGCGCCATGCTCGACCTGAAAGATCCCCGTTTCCCGTTTCATGCTGCCGAGTGCCGGCTGCAACAAGGTGATTTGAACGGGGCCGAGAGTGGCTTCCACTCGGCCCGACTGCTGGCGGACACAGATCCCCAGCAGGCAGACCTGGCGGCAAGCGCCAAGGTCATGTTGGAAGCCATCGCAATCAGAAGGGATCTGCAAGATGAACCCGATCAGCAATGAAAGACAGGTTTCCCCGCTGGGAAACACAGGTGATGTTGCGGGCCTGGCGCCCGTAACCCAACCTCGCAGTGAAACACGGCTCGATGCCGCCACGGTGCAAGTCACCGGTCAGGCCCGCAAGTCAGGGGTCTCGCTGAACCCACCACTGGCGGTAAGCAATAGCCAGGTCAGTGCGCAGCAACTTGGTGAAATCGGCAAGTTGGTGGCTTCGGTGAAAGAGAACACCCGCTTGATTCTGCCGCACACCACCGGGTTGGTGGCCGCAGCCTTTACCTCGCCCGAAGCGTTCGAGATTGAGCTGGGCAAGCTCACCAGCGATCTGGAGAAGACCCAGACCAAGCTGAAGCTTGATGATATCCGGCAAGCTCGCACGCTGAACGAGAAGAAGATCGGCGAGAACCAGGCGAAGATCAAAGAGGCAGAAGAGAGTGCCCAGGAGGCCAAGAAGGCCGGTATTTTTGGCAAGATTTTCGGCTGGATCAGTGCCATCGCCTCGCTTGTGATCGGCGCCATCATGGTGGCAACCGGGATTGGCGCTGCCGCCGGTGCCCTGATGATCGCAGCTGGCGTTGTTGGCGTGGTCAACATGGCTGTGCAGCAGGCTGCCGCTGATGGCCTTATCTCCAAGGAGGTGATGGAGAAGCTGGGGCCAGCCCTGATGGGGATAGAGATTGCGTTGGCAGTGATTTCGGCCGCAGTCAGTTTCGGCGCGACCATTGGCGGTGCGATTGCCAAACTGGGCGCCAAGATTGGTGGCAAGGTTGCGGATGTTACCGCCAAAATCGTTGCCAAGGCGGGTGAAATGGCCGCCAAATTTGGTGCCAGAGCAACCGTTGAGGCGGTGAAGGTGAGTGATAAGGTGGCGAAAGTGGCCAAACTGGCCACCCAGGGTGCCGATATCCTCATTGATGTGAGCAGTGGCGTGGCCAAAACGGTCCAGTCAGCGAAAGAGTCCGAGTCGCTCGATGCCCAAGCTGATCTTGCCTTGAGCAAGAGCGAGATGACCGAACTGCAAGGGGTCATCGACAAGCTCAAGGAGGCGATAGCCCAGATGATCGAGGCGTTCCAGCAGACCATGGAGATGATCTTCCAGATGATCAATGCCAAGGGCGACATGATGAACAACCTGGCCCGCAGACCTGCCGCTATCTAAGGAGTACCGACCATGATTAACAGTGATTATGCAAATGGTGTGACCCGTACCGCCCCGCTGACCGAGGTGCAAGCTGGCGAGGCGCAGCA
Source organism: Aeromonas sp. 159 (assembly GCF_963862045.1). Classification (NCBI taxonomy): domain Bacteria; kingdom Pseudomonadati; phylum Pseudomonadota; class Gammaproteobacteria; order Aeromonadales; family Aeromonadaceae; genus Aeromonas; species Aeromonas sp. 159. Next base: position 17,272 of record NZ_CAWLMI010000096.1, read on the forward strand.
GGTTCGCAGTGCGGCCACGGCCCATGAGGCTGCCGTTTCGACTCGCCCGCAAGGGTCAGAGAACAAGAGCGTTCCTACTCTGCCACGCCCATCCATCCCCTTTGATACTAAAGGGGTGACCCAGATGGTTGCGCAGCTGGACAGTGCGATGGATATGATGTCCTTGCTGTTCAAACTGGCCCGTCAGGCCCGTGAGGAGGGGTTACAGGTTCGGGATATCGAGAACAAGCTGGTCATCAGCAACCAGCAGGCACAGGTTGATGAGATGCGCCACGGCGCCAAGCTGATGATCGCCATGGCGGTGGTCTCCGGCGTGATGGCGGGGTTCTCTGCCATTATGGGTGGGATCAGCCTGGGCAAGGGCGCCAAGACTATCAAGCAGCAACAATCCCTTGATGGCAAGATTGCCGGTCGCGAGGCCTTGATTGACGCCAAGGTTGATAGCTTGAGCAAGCAGGGCCAACAGGTTGACCGTGCTGATGTGGGCAAAGTCTGGAAACAGGATCAAGTTGCAGACAGTAATGCGAGCCGATTGTTGGACAAGAAATTTGCTCGCACTTCCGAACGGGGTCAGGTGTTCAACACCGTAACCCAGTCTGTGGGGCAAATGAGCAACTCTGCGGTGCAGGTGGCGCAGGGTGACAGCCAGGCCAATGCGAAAGAAGACGAGGTCGATGCGACCATCAGTCAGAGCGAGAAGCAGAAGGCCGAGGACAATATGTCCTTCAATGCCAACTTTATGAAAGATCTGCTGCAACTGATGCAGCAGTATTCCCAGAGCCAGAATCAGGCCTGGAAAGCGGCATTTGGCGTTGCATAAACGTCATGGCAATCAAGGCGCCCACTGGGGCGCCTTTTTGTTTTTTCCGGCCATTTTTCTTAAAAGTGCCGCCCTTGAGTGACAGCCTGCATGGCGGTGGCAGGCTAACATCTCTTCCTCTCTGCTGGAGGAAATCATGGATGTAACTGTCATCATCAATCGACTGCTCGCTGAATTTGCCACCAAATATGGTTTGCCATCCCTGGCTCTGAATCAGGAGGGGGTTGCGGCGCTCTGCTTTGACGAGCAGTTGCAACTCAGCCTGATCCTGGTGCCGGAGCGTGATCAGCTGGTGTTGCAGGCCGACGTGGCCGAGCTGCATCAGGTGGGCGGGGGGATTTTCCGTCAGTTGGCCAGCTTCAATCGTCACTGGTATCAGTTCAATCTTCACTTCGGTTTCGATGAAGAGAGTCTGACGGTGCAACTCTATCGCCAGATGGCGGCAAGCCGGTTGACCCTGGCGTACCTTGAAGAGAGTCTCGCCAGCATGCTGGAGCATGCCGAGTTCTGGCAGGAGTTGCTGCAACCCGGTACTCGGGAGGCAGGCAGCAGTGATCAGGTGATGGGAGTGCGGGTATAACCATGAAGATTCAGGAATCACAAGGCGCGCTGGCCCTGCATGGGGCAGAGGCGGGCAAGGTGGGGGCATTTGCAGGCAGAACCGTGAGTGCCCGGTCAGCCAGTGCGAGCCAGGTTCCCCTGTCGGCACTGCTGCGACGCTCCATTACCCTCAATCAGGTCCAGGAGCTGGCGCTGCAGCGACTGCAACAGGGTGAGCACACACCGCTGAGTGAACGGCGGATCCGGGTGTTATGAGAGGTCTGCTGGCACTGATGTTGTCGGCCATGCTGGCCGGTTGTGTCACCACCCCGGAGCTGAAGCCATCGCAACAGCAACTCAAGGGCGAGGTGCATTTCCCGCAAGCCTTGCCACGTCCGGCGACAGTGGAGGTGGCTGTGCTCAGCGTGATCGGGGGGCGTCCGTTGCAAGTGGCAGCCACCCGTTATGAGGTGACCATGCTGCCATTGCTGTTTGATCTGCGTTTGACCCCTCTGCAACTGGCGGAAGGGAAGATCTATCTGCGTGCCCGCTTGCGATTTATGGATGGCACCGCGGTACAGGCTATGAGTCAGCAGAAAGTTTTTAAGATTTTTAATGACAAAAAAATGGTTATTCAATTGCAGCCAAAAGCTTGTTATCCACAATGTCAGTAATGATTGTGTTTAAATAAAAAGCCTCAAATCAATCATTTATTAATTTGTCAGTTAAGATTGAAGGTTTCTTTTTGTAACGAAGTATCTTTTGCTGTAAGCACACCATTAAGTATGAGTCGTTGCACTGGATAAATAGTGTGTTAGCTCTAATTTTAGGCTGGTTTTTCTGCTTGTGACTGTTGTAGGATCCCCCCCTCATTTCAATGGTGATTAATTTTTGTATTCACCAGCGAATGACTTGATTACAAAATAATAAATAAAAATAACAGCAATAATAAAGCACCCGAGAGCGACCCGCTTCCGGAGGTGTTACTGGTACTACACGCAGATTCAGGAAAATAAAACATGAAGGGCATTACTACCACAGAGAAGGGCGATATGGCCCTGCTCCAGTGGTGCATGTCTGCTTTTAACGTTATCGAACATCCGCAAGAGGGAATTTATATTCTCCTGGAAGGATCGATGAAGTGGCAGGACTGTACCGATACCTATGAATTATCCCCCAACGAACTTCTGTTCGTGCGCCGTGGCAACTACGCGGTCTGTACCGGTGACGGCCCCTGCCGCCTGCTTTGGCTACCTCTGTCAAACTCCTTTTTGCAAGGCTTCTTGCAACGTTTCGGTTCACTGTTGAGTGAAGTCCCTCGGCTGGAGGGGATGGCCCCCACGCTGTTGCCGTTTCACTCATCCCCCTTGCTGACCCAATGTATTCAGGGACTGCGCGGGTTGACCGAACATGAACATCCCCCCGCACTGGCCCAATTACGCACCGAAGAGTTGCTGTTTCTGCTCGCGTTTGGCGAACAGGGGCCTCAACTGATGTCTATTTTGCGCCAGCTGAGCAATCGCCAGGTCGAGCGGTTGCAACAGTTTATGGAAAAGCACTATCTGATGGAGTGGAAGCTCAGCGAATTCGCTAAAGAGTTCGGTATGGGATTGACCACTTTCAAGGAGCTGTTTGGCTCGATATATGGTGTTTCTCCACGCGCCTGGATCAGTGAAAGGCGGATCCTCTTCGCTCATCAGTTATTACTCAATAGTGAAATGAGCATCGTCGATATTGCGATGGAGGCCGGTTTCTCCAGCCAATCCTATTTTACCCAGAGTTATCGTCGTCGTTTTGGCTGTACGCCAAGCCGAGCCCGACACGGCACAGATTAACGCCGGACTAAAATAATCTGACGTTTTTTATAAGCCGCGGAGCGAGGCAATGGATAGAATAGCCAGCATATCGAAACATCATTCCATTATTGCCCGCAGCAAGATGAGCAAGGCATAGCATGAGTCAGCAAGATCACCATTCACCTAACCAGGGCCTGTTTGCAGGTCGTCGGGTTACCGTTGTCCAGCCAGATACCCTGAGTCGGGATCGTCTGGTCGGCCAGCTGTCCGTGCTCCGTTATCAGGATGCCGGCGTGATCACCTCGCAGCAGATGGCCCTGTTGCAACGACTGTTGCCAAGAACCCGACTGGAGAGCCTGTTGGGCTCCATCTGGTTTCAGCGCCGTCTCGATGCCGCGCTGGCGGTCTCGCGTGAGGAGCTGCAACAGATCTTGCGGCTGGCAGGCAGCGAGCGTTGTGACTGGATGCAGCAGCTGGGGGACCGCATCAATCTGGCGGATCGTCCCTTGCTGTGGCACTGGGTGCTCTATCCCTTGCACCGCTGGTGGGTTCAGCGTCTTGAACCACTTTACGGCGCCTGGCTTAACGAACTGGAGCAGTTGCAGGTGATGCGCCGCCAGCTCAATGCCCAGGCTGTGTTCTGGCAGACCGTGGTCGATGTACCGGCGGATCTGGAGAGCCGGATCGCCGATCAGCTTGAGCAGTTGAACCAGCGCGAGCAGGAGCTAACCCGGCTGCAGACTGATTGTGAGACACGTCTCCAGCTGGCCTGGCCTGCCTGGTATGCGCAAACGAGCAAGGAGGGGGACCCGGTTCACCTGATGCCGGTACCGCTCGAGCTCGGCACATTCTGGCATGCCCTGCAGGCTCTGCCCCATCAGGATGAGGCAGCCCTAACCCTGCATGAGTGGCTGGCCGGCCGGGGCATTGCCCTGGGTCAGGATCACTTCTACTGGCAGCCTCCTGCGCCCTAGATAGCCCGAGGAACTATGCAAACGCTACTGAATCGATTGGCCGCAAACCTTGGCCAAGGGCCTTTTATTGCCGACGCACAGGGAAAGTACCATCTGCGGATCGATGGTTATCCCCTCTTTCTGACCCCCAGAAACGGTGAATTGCTGCTGAGTACCCCGCTTGCAAGCAGCCAGAGGAATGACGCTGAGGCCCATGATCCGGCGCTGCTAAAGCGTCTGTTGCAACAGGTGGTGGCCTGGGGCCGTCATGCCCCCCATGCCCTGGTGCTGGACGATCTTGGCAATTTGCAGCTGGAGGCGCGGCTCGCGCTGGAGTGGCTCGACGAGGCGCTGCTGGCGGAGCGCCTGAGCCAGCACATCGCCCTGCTGGAGCGGTTGGAACCCCAATTGACCGAGGCCGCCTTGGCCCCCCAATGGAGACAGATGATATGGCACCCTTGAGCGTGCAACCCCTGCTGCGTCCCCTGTTGTGGATCTGCCTCGCCGTGATGGCGTGGCAGCGTCCCGCCATGGCACAGGAGCTGGACTGGGTGCCCATGCCTTACAGCTATGTGGCGGAAGGGGAGAGTCTGCGCGACGTGCTGGTCAACTTCGGAGCCAACTACGAGGTCTCCGTGGTGGTCAGCGACAAGGTCAACGATCAGGTCAACGGTCAGTTTGAACATGACGAGCCGCTCGCCTTTTTGCAGCAGCTCTCCTCCCTCTACAACCTGGTCTGGTACTACGACGGCAATGTGCTCTACGTCTTCAAGAACAGCGAAGTGCAGTCCCGTCTCATCAATCTGGAGCAGACTGGCGCAGCAGAACTCAAGCAGGCGCTGCAACGAGCCGGGATCTGGGAGCCCCGTTTTGGCTGGCGCCCCGATGCGGATAACCGGCTGGTCTATGTCTCCGGCCCGCCCCGTTACCTTGAACTGATCGAGCAGACCGCGCTGGCATTGGAGCAACAATCCCAGCTGCGCAGCGAGAAGACCGGGCCGCTGGCCATCGAGATCTTCCCCCTCAAGTACGCCTCGGCGACCGATCGCTCCATCCAGTACCGCGATACCGATGTGGCGGCGCCCGGTGTGGCGACCATTCTGGCCAAGCTGCTGAGCGATGCTGGCGTGCAGATGGTCAACGGCGAGGGTAGCAAGGCAGCGGCGGCCACCTCCGGTCAGGCCATCGTGCAGGCCGATCCTTCCCTCAATGCGGTGATCGTGCGCGATGCTCCGGAGCGGATGGCGATGTACGGCAAGCTGATCGCCGCGCTCGACAAACCGGCTGCCCGCATTGAGGTGGCGCTCTCCATCATCGACATCAATGCCGAGGATCTCTCCCAGCTGGGGGTGGATTGGCGAGTGGGGATCCGCACCGGTTCCAACCAGCAAGTGATTATCAAGACCACCGGCGATCGCAAAGGGATCGAAGGGGGGGCCGCGCTCGGCAGTCTGGTGGACTCCAAAGGACTCGACTATCTGCTGGCGAGGGTCAATTTGCTGGAAAACGAAGGCAATGCCCAGGTGGTCTCCCGCCCGACCTTGCTGACCCAGGAGAACACCCAGGCGGTGATCGACCACAGCGAAACCTATTACGTGAAGATCAGCGGTGAGCGGGTGGCCGAGCTACAGGGGATCACTTACGGCACCATGTTGCGGATGACGCCCCGGGTGATCCAGATGGGTGACAGACCCGAGATCAGCCTGAGCCTCCACATCGAGGATGGCAACCAGAAACCCAACAGTGCGGGGGCTGATGGCATTCCTACCATCAGTCGCACCGTAGTCGATACCATCGCCCGGGTCGGCCACGGCCAGAGCCTGCTGATAGGCGGTATCTACCGCGACGAGATGAGCGAGAACCTGAGCAAGGTGCCCTTCCTTGGTGACATCCCTTATCTGGGGGCACTGTTCCGTAGCAAGGACACCCAGACCCGTCGTTCGGTGCGGCTCTTTATCATCGAGCCTCGTCTGATTGATGACGGTATTGCCCACTATCTGGCTCTCGGCAATGGTCAGGATCTGCGAGCCGGGGTGCTCGGGGCTGATGAGATCTCCAATCAGAGTCTCTCCCTTGGCAAGGTGCTGGGGGGCGCGCAATGCCAGCCGCTGGCTGCAGCCCGTGACGTGCAGCAACTGCTGCGTCAGGGAGGCAAGAGCTCGTCCCTCACTCAGTGCCGGATGGGCAATGAGCTGGGGTGGCGTCTGGTCGAAATGAACAAGGATCAAAAATGTACACCGGCCGCCAGCTGGTGTGTGCAGGCGGGCAATGAGGGCGCGACCCGATGAGCTGGAAGTGCCGCGTATATCGCGGGCTCAACCGTGGGGTAGAAGTTCCTCTGCCGGAGGGGCGTCTGGTCATCGGTTCCGATCCCCTCAAGGCTGATCTGGTGCTGGTGGATGAGGGGATGGCCCCCGAGCATCTGGTACTGCTGGTGAATGGGGAAGGGATCACTCTGCAAGCCTGGGCGGACGGTATTACCCCGACTCAGGACGGTGTCGCCCTGACCGCGGGAGAGACGCTCAGGGCGGGAACGCGCCTGGAGGCAGGCCCGCTGCTCTGGAGCTTCTGTGACAACAGTCGTTCGCTACCCGAACAGCTGGAGGCACTGGCGGCGGTGGTTGCTCCTTCTCGTGCGCCGCGGCGGCGGGCAGCGGGCGCCGATGTCTGGATGGGGGCCCTCTGCCTGAGTCTGGTGGTCGCCGTGGTCTTGCTGCTCGGCACGGGCTGGTGGCATGGCGCCGACGAGAACGAATCCGCCCGCAGTGAGCAGGCATTGAAGCGTTTTCTGGCCGCACCAAACTACCGTCAGGTGGTGCTGAACAGCAGTGATCCCGAGCTGTGGCAACTCTCGGGTTATGTCGATGAGAACAGCGCGCGTCTTGCCTTGCAGCAGTACCTCGACAGCAAGGGTTTCAACTACCGGCTGGAGCTGCGCACCATGGAAGATCTGCGGCAGGGGGCCGGCTTTATCTTGCAGAAGCTGGGTTATGAACAGCTGCAGATCCGCAATGGCAAGGAGCCTGGCTGGCTCAAGCTCAGCGGCGAAATTCAGGGGCAGGATGGCAAATGGAGCACCATTGAATCTCTGCTCAAGAAGGAGGTGCCCGGCCTGCTGGGGGTTGAAAATCAGGTACAGATTGCCGGGGCCTATCGCAAGCGTCTCGATGCCTTGCTGCAGGAGCAGGGGCTGGATGGTGCATTGCGGGTGCGTGAGGCGGGTGGGCGACTCGAACTCTCCGGCCAGCTGGATGAGCGCCAACTTGGCCAGTTTCAGCAGGTCAACCAGCAGTTTCGCCGGGAGTTCGGTACACACCCGACGCTGGAGCTGATCAATCAGACCAGAACGCCGCGTCAGGATGAGCTGGAGTTCGACGTGCGCAGCGTCTCGTTTGGCCGGGTGCCTTATGTGGTACTGGCAGACAACCAGCGCTATCCGGTTGGGGGCGCAACCTCCAGCGGGGTGCGGGTGCTGGCCATTCGCCCCGATGCGGTGGTGGTGAGCAAGGGCAAGCAGCAATACATCGTCAAATTAAAAGGAGCCGAGCGGCATGATGACCAGTTTGGAAGCGCGACTGTCCGGCGCTGATCCCGCCTTTGCTCGTGAGCTGCATGAGCAGCTTGTTCAGGCGCAGGGAGAAGTGAAACGGCAACTGCTGCGCGGGGGAACCCCGCAACAGTATCGGGAGTGGCAACAACAGGCCGACGCCATCGAGGCGGGGCTCACGATCATTGGCAAGATAAAGGAGCACAACCATGGCTGATTACTTTAAGTATGCGGACGGTACTACTAACACCCTCGATCAGGTGGCAAATAACCTTGCCGGGCAGGCCAATATCGCCAACGAGGATGTCAACAAGGCCATTGCGGCGATGGAAAAAAACCCTGACAACCCGGCGCTGTTGGCCGAGCTGCAGCACAAGATCAACAAATGGTCGGTGATCTACAACATCAACTCCACCGTGACTCGGGCCATGAAAGACCTGATGCAGGGTATTTTGCAGAAGATTTGATGATGAACCCTGAACTCAAGCGACAACTGGCCGAACTTGCGCTGGCTGGCACCGGCCACCATTGCCATCAGGAGGCGGCTACTATTGCCGACTGGTTGGCTGGTGCGCCGGAGATGACCGAGTGTGTAACGCTCATTCGCCTCTCCTCCCTGATGAACCGGGGGGATTACCAGGCCGCTTTGCAGCTTGGTGGCGAGTACTGCACTCCGGATATCGAACCCTGGCTGGCACTGTGCGAGTGGCGGCTTGGTCAGCAGGAGGCGCTGGTTGCACGATTGCTCCGACTGGAACAGAGCGGTCAGCCAACCTTGCAACAGTTTGCCGCAGGCCTTCGCGAGCAGATGACATCATGAAAATTGAAGGCAGCGATCTGCTGGGGGGAGAGCAGCCGCTGCGTCAGCCCCCCCCGTCCGAATCCATGGCCCAACGCCAGTTTGAACGACTGCTGGCCAAAGCCCCCGAGCCGGATCTGTTCGAACGCTGGCAACAGGGGGCCCCCCTTGAGGGGTTGCTTGCCGGTGTAACACCAGCCGCCAAGCGTGAACTGCTATGGCAGATCTACCAACAGGGCGACAAACCGGCGCCGGAGATTGGCAAGCAGCTATTTGCCCCTGTTACCGACAAGCTGATCGCGCGCTTTGGCGAGTGTCAGTCGCCGGTAGTGGATGCCATCGATCTGCCGGAATTGCGAGCAACCATGCGGGAGTTTGACCCCCTGGCGTCGCGGCGGGAGAAGGTGTTGCTGAACTTGTTGAGCGAGCTCAGGGACGGGCAGGGCGCCGTGCCCGCGGGGCATCAATTTCTCGATGCACTGGCCCGGC